>DATJOV010000386.1:0-7405 GCA_035506735.1 Acidimicrobiales bacterium
CGTGATGGCCGTGGCGGACTGGCCCCCGCCGGTGAGGTCGGTGGTGAGCGAGGTGGGCGTGCCCGATCCGGGCAGGGTCTCGATGAGGGTCTCGGTGCGGGTGTTCACGTTGTGATAGCCGACGGCGGCGCAGAAGCCGTCGGGGACGCACGACAGGGCAAGGAGGAAATTGATGGCCTCGGTCCCCCCGTAGTCGGGGCTCGTGACCACCGACCAGGTCGTCCCGTCCCAGGACTCGATGAGGGTCTTGGACACGCTCGGGGCGTGGCCCTGCCACTGCGACCCCACCGCCACGCAGGAGGAGGTCGAGGTGCACGAGACGGCATAGAAGTTGTTGGACTCGGTCCCCTCGTCGGGGCTGGCCACCACCGACCACGTCGTGCCGTTCCAGGACTCGACCAGGGTGCGGGCGTGGATGCCGTCGGGGACGACCGGGCTGGTGGGCACCTCGTAGCCCACGGCCGTGCAGGCCGTGGTCGAGGTGCAGGTGACGCCGGTGAGGGCGTTGCTCCCCGATCCCACGTCGGGGGACGGCACCACGCTCCAGGCCGTGCCGTTCCAGGACTCGACCAGGGTCTGGGTGAGGTCGCTGCCGTTGTAGTCGTAGCCCGCCGCCACGCACCAGGTGGTGGACGTGCAGGCCACGTTGCCCAGGAAGTTGTCGTGGGTCCCCACGTCCGGGCCGGACACGATGGACCAGGTGGTGCCGTTCCACTGCTCGACCAGGTTCTGGGTGACGGCGCTGGCGTCGACGAAGCTCCCCACCGCCGTGCACCACGTCGTGGTGAGACAGGAGATGTCGCCCAGGCTGTTGCTGGCGGCGCCGTCGTCGGGAGCGGGGACGATCGACCAGGCGGTGCCGTTCCACCGCTCGACCAGGATCTGCGTGGTGTCGCTGCCGGCGTCGTAGTCGCCCACGGCCTGGCACCACGTGGCCGACAGGCACGAGACGTCGTTGAGCTCGCTGTTGCCGGACCCCTCGTCCGGGCTGGGGACGACGGTCCACGTGGTGCCGTTCCACGACTCCACCAGGGTCTGGCGGACCAGGTTCGTGTTCTCGGCGTAGCCCACGGCCACGCAGTCGACGGCGGAGACGCAGCTCACTCCGGGCAGCACGTTCTGCTCGGTCCCGGCGTTGGGGCTGGTGTCGAGGCTCCAGCTGGGGGCGGCCCCGGCCGGGACCGGGGCCAGGGCCACGACGAGACCGAGCGCCAACGCCACCACGGACGCCCCGGCGGTCAGGGACGGTCCCGGGCGCCGGGCCCGGGCCGCCGGGCCGGTCGGGGAGTGCCCCCGTGCGGCGGGGAGGGGCGAGGCATGAGCTCGTGACATCAGCCGATCCGTGCGCTGGGCGAGACCTACCGGGCCCATGCTTGCGGGACGGGCGCCACGTGGCAAGGGGCGGCGCAGGTGCCCAGGCCCGGACGGTGCGGTCAGCGGCCGTGGAGCACCAGGTTGCCGAGGCAGGTGTCGTGGGCCGCCGTGCTCTGGGTCCCGTCGGGGCAGACGTCGTTGAGCCAGTGGGCCCCGGACACCCGGGCCCCCTGGAGGCGGGCGCTGCGAAGGTTGGAGCCCCTGATCACGGCGCCGGCGAGGTCGGCGCCCTCGAGGTCGGCGAAGCGGAATTCCACGGCACGGGCCACGACGGAGGAGAGATCGGCGCCCCGCAGGTCGGACCGTCCCAGGTGGGTGCCGATGAGACGGGCCCGCGAGAGGTTCGCCCCCTCGAGATCCGCACCGAAGAGGTAGGCGTCGGCGAGATGGGCGCCGGCCAGGTCGGCCCGGGCGAGCTTGGCCCCCGTCAGCTTGGCCGAGGGCCCGACCAGATAGCCCCCCACCAGCTCCCAGTTCCGGGGCAGGTGGGCCGGCGTCCCCACCAGGCCTCCCGAGAACGTCCGGTACAGCTCTCCGGCCAGGTCGGCGCGCGTGACCGTGCTGTGCTCGATGTGGGCGTGGGCCAGGTTGGCCCGGGCCAGGTCGGCCCGGGTGAGATCGGCACCGACGAGCTGGGCCCCGATCAGATGGGCGCCGGTGAGGTCGGCGCCGACGAAGGTGTCGTGGGAGAGATCGCTGTCCGACAGCTGCGCTCCGACCAGGTCCCGGCCGTCGAAGTCGCATCCGACCAGGACGGCCTTGGGGGCAGGGACGCAGGGCCCGGCCGCGGCGCTCGTCGGGCCGGCCGCCACCACGACCCCGGCCGTCACCACGGCGCCGCCCAGCAGCGCCATGGCGGCCGAGGCGGCGGTGTGCCGAACCCGTCCCCACCGAATCCGTCCCCACCGGGCTCGTCGGGCCGGGGGGCGTGCGGACGGATGGTTTCGTCGGAGCATGTCGGCCTGGCCCCCCTCACTCACGGCGGTCCTCCGGACGGGGCACCGCCACCTCCACCCGCCGTCGGTCCCGACCGCCCGCTCGGTCGACGCCGGGCGGCGCCGGGACTCCCTCGCGACCTACCCGCTGCGGTGCGGGTCCAGTCCGGTCGGCGCCACCCCCGCACCCCCCGGGGCCGGGGTGGCCGACCCTGACACTGGCGTCAGTTCCCCTGTAGGCTTGGGCCATGGCCCAGCCCAAGATCATCAGCGTGGACGACCACGTCGTCGAGCCTCCCCACGTCTGGCAGACGTGGCTGCCCGAGAAGTACCGGGAGCGGGGCCCGCGGGTGGAGCGCAAGCGGTGGGGGGGCTTCAAGCACCTGTCCGGTGCCAAGTACGACATGGTCGAGGACCCCGAGGGTGAGTGGGGCGACGCCTGGTACTACGACGACGAGCTCATCTACGTCCAGAAGAAGTTCGTGGCCATCCCCCAGGCCAGCACCACGCTCGACGAGCACGGGAACATCGTCTTCGACCGCACCCAGATGACGATGACGGCCACGACCTACGACGAGATGCGCAAGGGCTGCTGGGACCGCGACGAGCGGGTGAAGGACCTGGCCCTGAACCACACCGACGGCTCGCTTCCCTTTCCCACCTTCCCGCGCTTCTGCGGCCAGACCTTCTACGAGGGCAAGGACAAGGAGCTCGGGCTGGCCTGCGTCCGGGCCAACAACGACTGGATGATCGAGGAGTGGTGCGCCCCCTCGGGTGGCTACAACATCCCCTTGTGCATCATCCCCCTGTGGGATGCGGAGTTGGCGGCGGCCGAGACCAGGCGTAACGCCGAGCGCGGGTGCCGGGCCATCGCCTTCAGCGAGATGCCGACCCGGCTCAAGCTCCCCAGCATCAACACCGACTACTGGGACCCCCTGTGGTCGGTGTGCAACGACTACGGCGTGACGGTGTGCATGCACGTGGGGTCGAGCAGCTCGAATCCGGTGGCCTCGCCCGACTCCAACAAGGCCGTGGGCGTGGCCCTCGGGTTCAACAACGCCATCGCGTCGATGGCCGACTGGCTGTTCTCCGGGAACCTCCTCAAGTTCCCCAAGCTCAAGCTGGCCTACTCCGAGGGCCAGATCGGCTGGATCCCGTACATCCTCGAGCGGGCCGACACCGTGTGGGAGATGCACGACGCCTGGACGCATGCCAAGGAGCGGATCCCGGTCCGGCCCTCGACCCAGTACTACGGCCGCATCTTCGGCTGCTTCACCGCCGACCGTCACGGCCTGCGCTCGCTGGAGGAGGTCGGCGAGGACAACATCTGCTTCGAGACCGACTACCCCCACACCGACACCACCTGGCCCCACTCCGAGGCCTACGTGGAGAAGCTCTGCGCCGGGCTCGACGAGGACGTCGCCTACAAGATCCTGCGCGGCAACGCCATCAAGATGCTGGAGCTCGACCGGGTGTAGGCGGGCCGGGGGGCGGACGCCGCCCGACCTTGTCGTTGCCTGTGCAAAGGATCTCGTGTCCCCATGTCGCCGTCACGTAGCGTGACGGTCCGGGCCGCTGGGGCGCGGGAAAGGTTCTCCTGCGCTTTCCTTGCTTGTTTCCGTCCGTTCACCTTCGGTGGTTAGGTTTCGCGCCGTGCTGCGACGGTGGTTTCCCCAGAAGATCAACGCCGTGTTCCAGCGGGCCGATCGGCCCGAGGACGCCGCCGGGCGGCGGACCAGGGTGCCCGTGCTCCTGGTGGGGTTGGGCCTGCTGTCCACCGTGGCCGGGGCCGGCCTGGTGGTGAGCGGGACGACCGGGGCGCTGGCGGCCACCGGTCCGGCGGTGACGTTGACCCCCGCCGGCCCCTACGCCAACGGGGCCACGGTCACGGTGACCGGGTCGGGATTCCCGAGCATCACCGCCGATCCCAGCGGCCTGAGCATCATCGAGTGCTCCGACCCGGGGGGGACCACCGCCAACCTCCCGCAGACCGACGCCAGCTGCGACGGCGCCACCGTCAATCCCCTGCCCATCAACCAGGACACCAGCGGGAACTTCACCACCATCTACTCGATCACCCAGGACTCGGTCTCCACGGGTGGCATCAACTGTGACACCACCGACTACTGCGTCCTGTGGGTGGGGGTGGACTACGTCAACGCCTTCCTGACCAATTCCACCTTCTCGGCGCCGTTCCTGATCAGCTCCGGCACCACCACGACGACCACGGCGCCGACCACCACCACCACGTCGGCCACGACCACGACGACCTCGGCCACCACCACCACGACGTCGGCCACGACCACGACCACGGAGGCCCCGACCACCACCACCACGGTGGCATCGACCACGACCACCACCGTGGCCCCGACGACGACCACCACCGTGGCCCCGACCACGACCACCACCATGGCGCCGACGACGACCACCACCGTGGCGCCGACCACCACGACCACCGGGTCCCCCACGACGACCTCGCCCACCACCACCACCACGACTCCCACCAGAACGCCGACGAGCATCACCTCGACGCTGTCGGGCGGGGGCCAGACGGGCGGGACCCTGGTGGTCGACTCCGGGACGGCGGTGACCGACCAGGCCACCCTGTCCGGGGCCGACGCCGCCACGGCCGGGGGCACGGTGAGCTACATCGTCGACGAGTTCGGGTTCTCGCCCTTCTCCGGCTTCATGCCCTTCAGCGACCCGTCGTGGAACGACTGGTTCCTCACCCCCGTGGCCTTCGCCGGCCAGGTGACGGTGAGCGCGGGGTCGGTGCCACCGTCCGAGGCCATCACCCTGGGGACCGGGCTCTACTTCTGGCAGGCCTCGTACTCAGGGGACTCGGTCAACGCACCGTCGTCGAGCCAGTCCGGTGTGGCCACCGAGATCATGCTGGCCCCCCCGTGCCCCACCGGTGAGGGCTGGCTGTCGGTCCAGTGCTTCGCCTCGGGCGGTGGTCAGGGCGGCTTCGGCGGGGGCGGCTTCGGCGGCGGTGGCTTCGGCGGCGGTGGCTTCGGCGGATACGGCGGGCACCGCGGCTACGGCGGTGGCTGGGGTGGCGGCGGTGGCTACGGCAACGGCGGCGGCGGCGGCGACGGCAACGGCGGGGGTGGCGGATTCCAGAGCTTCACCGACGGCCAGAGCTCGGGTGGTTTCGGCCAGGGCCGCAGCGGCGGCGGCTACCACGAGTACGGACGGGGCCTCTAGACCGTCGTGACCGCCCCGCCGGCGGGGGAGCTTCCCCGCCACGGGACCCCGGGCCGTCGTCTCACAGCGCCCCGATCTGGCCCAGCAGGCTGACGGCGTCGGGATAGCTGCGCCAGTGGGTGATGAGGCCCGCCTCCGAGACCCGGACCACCACGGCCTCGGCGATGGAGATGCGCCTGCCGGTGGGGGCCCGGCCCAGATAGGGGCCGGCGTGCACGGCGCTGAAGACCACCTCGGCCACGGCCGTGTCCCCCGCCTCGGTCCACTGCACCGGGTCCCAGCGCTGGTCGCTGAAGGCGGCCCCGAACTCGGCCAGGTTGCGCCAGAAGTCGTCACGACGGTCGAAGCGCAGCGGACCGTCCTGCACGAGCACGTCGTCGGCCACGAAGCGGGCCGCCCCGGGGAGGTCCCCTGCGGCCATCCTGGCCCACACCGCCTCGAGGGCGGCCCGCGCCGTCACCGGGCCCTCGACGTCGCCCGGCACTCAGCCTGCCGTCACGGTGCGCAGGTCGCCGAGCAGGTCCCGGACGAGACCGGCGAAGGCCACGCCGCCGCCTGCCACCCACTGCTCGAAGGCCATCTTGAACACGGCGATCCCGGCCTCGGCGCACAGGTGGGCGCCGGGATCGGCCACGCCCCGCCGGCGCAGGGCGCCGGCCACGGCCTCGGCCAGGGTGGCCAGCTTGATGAGCTCCCGTTCGCGCAGCTCGGGGTGGGCGGTGATCACGGCGTGTCTCCGCCGGGCGGCCGGGCCCCGCTCCTGCAGGGCGGCACCGGCGGTGACGAGGGCCGACACCACCGCCTCCATGGGCGAGGCGGTCTCGGGGGCGCCGGCCACAGCGGCCACCAGGAGGTCCTCGAGGGCGGCGGCGCCGCCGAAGAGGACTTCGCGCTTGTCGGCGAAGTGCCGGAAGAAGGTGCGCTCGGTGAGCCCGGCGCGTGCGGCGATCTCGGCCACGGTGGTCTGCTCGTAGCCTCGCTCCAGGTAGAGCTCCAGCGCCGCCTCCTCCAGACGACCCCGGGCGTTGGGTTCCCACCGCACCACCCTGCGATCCTATCTTGACGTCAGTCGCTGTCATCGGTAGGGTGATGACAGCGACTGACGTCACGACACGGGTCGCCCCCTGCCGGCGTCCCGTGTCCCTCGAGGAGGAGGTCCCGCCAGTGCGTGTCTTCGTCACCGGCGCCTCCGGTTGGATCGGCTCGGCCGTGGTCCCCGAGCTCATCGGGGCCGGCCACGAGGTGGTCGGCCTGGCCCGGTCCGACGCCTCGGCCCGGTCCCTCCGCGCCGCCGGGGCCGCCGTCCAGGCGGGCTCGCTCCAGGACCTCGACTGCCTGCGGGCGGGGGCCGCCGGGGCCGACGCCGTCGTCCACCTGGCCTTCATCCACGACTTCGCCTCGTTCGAGAACTCCGTGGCGGTCGATCTGCGGGCCATCGAGACGCTCGGCGCCGCCGTGGGGGACACCGGACGGCCCCTGCTCATCGCCTCCGGGACCCCGGCCGTGGCGCCGGGGACGGTGGCCACCGAGACGGACGTGCCCGACCCCGACACGCCCCGGGCCGCCGCCGCCGCCCTCACCCTGGCCCTGGCCGACGCCGGGGTGCGCTCCGGCGTGGTGCGGCTGCCGCCCACCGTCCACGGCCGTGGCGACGCCCACGGGTTCATCCCCACCCTGATCGAGACGGCACGGCGCACCGGCGTGTCCGGCTACGTGGGCGAGGGCGCCAACCGCTGGTCGGCGGTGCACTGCCTCGACGCCGGCCACCTCTTCCGCCTCGCCCTCGAGCACGCCCCGCCCGGCTCGGTCCTGCACGCCACCGACGAGGAGGGCGTGCCCACCCGCACCATCGCCGAGATCATCGGCCGCCGGTTGGGCCTCCCGGCGGT
>DATJOV010000387.1:0-4667 GCA_035506735.1 Acidimicrobiales bacterium
TTGCTCGTGCTCGCTATGGAACGCTCACGGGGCGGGCCCTTCGGGGCCGCGTCCACCGGTGCGCCCCGACGGGGGGCGCGCCACGAGCACGGTTTCCGGTGACCATGGCGGCGGGGCAACACCCGTTCCCATTCCGAACACGGCAGTTAAGCCCGCCAGCGCCGATGGTACTTGGGGGGAGGCCCCCTGGGAGAGTAGGACGTCGCCGGAATTTCTCATCGAACGGGCCCTCGCCACCGGCGGGGGCCCGTTCGCGCGCCCGGGGCTCCCGGCGGGGGCCCTCCGGCGCCGGCCGCCGGCGGGCTCGGCTCTACCCCGTCCGGGTGACGGCGCCGGGAGCCGACAGCGGGGCCCGGGCGGCACCGGCCGTGACCTGGGGAAAGGTAGCCTGGAGCGGCCGTGGCCCGGGCTGTCCGGGCTGGGCCGGAGGGTGCCTGTGAGCGTGGTCCTCGAGGTCGACAACCTGGTGACCGAGTTCCGCCTGCGCCGATCGACCGTGGTGGCGGTCGAGGACGTCTCCTTCCACGTCGAGGAGGGGGAGTGCGTCGGGCTGGTGGGGGAGTCGGGGTGCGGCAAGACCACCACCGGCCTCTCGGTCATGAAGCTCCTCCCCAACGTGGGCCACGTGACGGGGGGCTCGATCAGGCTCCTCGGCCGTGACGTGGTCCCCCTGACCGAGAAGGAGATGTGCAAGGTCCGGGGCAACGACGTCGGGATGATCTTCCAGGACCCCCTCACCTCGCTCAACCCCACCATGACCATCGGCCGCCAGATCGCCGAGAGCGTCCGCCTCCACCGGGGGGCCACCAAGCAGCAGGCCCGGGACCGGGCCCTCGAGGTCCTCTCCCTGGTCGAGATGCCCCGGCCCCGGGAGCGTCTCGACGCCTACCCCCACCAGCTCTCCGGAGGCCTCCGCCAGCGGGTCATGATCGCCATGGCCCTGGCGTGCGAGCCGAGGCTCCTCATCGCCGACGAGCCCACCACGGCCCTCGACGTCACCATCCAGGCCCAGATCCTCGACCTCATCGACGACCTGCGCCAGCGCCTCAGGATGGCCGTCGTCCTCATCACCCACGACATGGGGGTCATCGCCGGGCGCACCGACCGGGTGCTCGTCATGTACGCCGGCCGGATCATCGAGGAGGCCACCACCACCGAGATGTTCGGGGCCATGCGCCACCGCTACTCCGAGGCCCTCCTGGCCTCGGTGCCCAAGCTGGACCAGGACTCCTCCGTCCCCCTGCGCAGCATCGCCGGCCTGCCCCCCGACCTGTCCCAGCCCATGGGCTTCTGCCGCTTCGCCCCCCGGTGCCGCTTCGCCCAGGAGGACTGCTGGGCCACCGAGCCCCAGCTCGAGCACCAGCCCGGGAGCGCCCCCGGCCACCTGGCGGCGTGCTACCACCCGGCCGGTGTGGGCGACGACCTCGCGCACGACTCGGCCGCCTCGCAGGCCGCCGTGGCCGCCGGCGACGTGGTGACGGGGGCGGAGATCGGGCCCGACCCCGAGGTGCTCGAGCGCCACCACCGGCGCGACGACTTCCTGGCCGGCCAGCCCGTCCTCCTCGAGGTCACCAACCTGGTGAAGGAGTTCCCGGTCACCGCCGGCCTGGTCCTCCAGCGGCGGGTGGGCAGCGTCAAGGCCGTGTCGGACGTGACCTTCTCGGTGCGCAAGGGGGAGACCTTCGGGCTGGTGGGGGAGTCGGGGTGCGGCAAGACCACCATCGGGCGCCTGGTGGTGGCCCTCGAGCGGGCCGACCGGGGCCGCATCGTCTTCGAGGGCCGGGACCTGCGGTCCCTGGGCGCCCACGAGCTCCGCCACAAGCGCAGGGACCTCCAGATCATGTTCCAGGACCCCTACGCCTCGCTCGACCCCCGCATGCGGGTGGGGACCATCCTGCGCGAGCCCCAGGTGGTGCAGGGCATCGGCCACGTCCACGAGCGCAGCGAGAAGGTGGCGTCCCTCCTGCGCGAGGTGGGGCTCAGCCCCAAGGCCCTCGACCTCTACCCCCACGAGTTCTCCGGAGGCCAGCGCCAACGCATCGGCCTGGCCCGGGCCCTCGCCCTCGAGCCCAAGCTGATCGTCGCCGACGAGCCCGTCTCCGCCCTCGACGTCTCCATCCAGGCCCAGATCCTCAACCTCCTGAAGGAGCTCCAGGGCCGCCACGGCCTCACCTACATCGTGATCTCCCACGACCTGGCCGTGGTCAAGTACGTCTCGGACACCATCGGGGTGATGTACCTGGGCAAGCTGGTCGAGGTGGGCCCGGCCGAGGCCGTCTACGAGCACACCGCCCACCCCTACACACGGGCCCTCATCGACGCCATCCCCGAACCCGACGTGGTCCGGGCCCGGGCCAAGCCCATCGGGCACATCAAGGGTGAGCTCCCCTCCTCGCTCAACCCCCCCTCGGGCTGTCGCTTCCGCACCCGGTGCCCTTTCGCCCAGGAGCGCTGCGCCGAGGAGGAGCCCCTGCTCCGGCCCTTCGGCGAGCGCCACATGGCGGCCTGCCACTTCCCCCTCCAGACCCCGGCCGCCCCGGCCGGCACCGGCGCCGTCCCCACAGCCGTGGCCTGACGCCCACCGCCCCGCCTCGGGCCCCGGACCGGAGGCGGCCGGGGCGGTGTGCTCAGCGCTGCTGGAGCCGGACCTCGAGGGAGTCGCGCAGGGCGTCGCCCACGAAGTTGAAGGCCACCACCACCAGGACGATGGCCAGGCCGGCCGGGTAGATCTCCCACCAGTAGCCCGAGACGGCGTAGGTCACGCCGTTGGAGAGCATGGACCCCCAGTCCGTCTGCGGGGGCGGGACGCCCAGCCCCAGGAACCCCAGGGCGGCGAGGAGGAGGATGGCGTCGGCCACCTGGAAGGTGGCGTTCACGATGATGGTGCCGATGGCGTTGGGGATGATGTGGCGCAGGACGATGCGGCGCCGGGTCCCGCCCATGGCCCGCACCGCCTGCACGTACTCCCGGGTGCGCAGGGTGAGGGTCTCGCCCCGGATGAGCCGGGCCGGGATCAACCAGGAGACGAAGGCGATGATGAGGATGAGGGCCAGCACCGAGGGATGGAAGATCACGGCCAGCACGATGAGGAGGAAGAGGAAGGGGATCGAGAGCAGGGTGTCCACGATCCGCATCATCACGGCGTCCACCCAGCTGCCGAAGAACCCCGAGACAGCGCCGTAGACGGCGCCGAAGGCGGTGCCGATCACGGCGGCGGCCAGGCCCACGAGGAGGGAGTTCTTCCCCCCGAACATGAGGCGGCCCAGGATGTCGAACCCGGCGTTGTCGGTGCCGAGGGGGTTGGACCCTCCCGGGGCCGAGTTGGGGGCGGCGTTGCTGACCAGGGCCTGCTGGGCGTTGGTCTGGTTGGTGTGGTAGAAGACCGGGCCCAGCCAGCAGAACAGGATCATGAGGATGATCACGGCCAGGCCCACCACGGCCAGCTTGTTCTCCTTGAAGACGCGCCCGATCTGACGGAGCATCCCCCCGGTCGAGACGACCTCGCCGCCCTCGGGCCCGACCCCGCCCGGTCCGGTGGACTCGTCGAGGACGGTGCGGCCCGAGGCCATGATCACCGTGGGGTCGGACAGGGGCAGGCTCGGTCTCGAGCCCGGGTCATCGACGGGCATAGCGGATCCTCGGGTCGACCACGGCATACAGGACGTCGGCGATGAACGATCCGGCCACGGTGGCCAGGGTGGCCACGAAGGCCGTGCCGAGCAGCAACGGGATGTCGGTGTTCTCGGCCGCCTGGACCGTGAGGAGCCCCATGCCGGGGTAGTTGAACACGGTCTCGGTGATCACGGCCCCGCTCACGATGGAGGGGATGGACAGGCCCAGCAGGGTGACGATGGGGATGAGGGCGTTGCGCAGGGCGTGGATGTAGAGGACCCGGCGCGGTCCCGCCCCCTTGGCCCGGGCGGTGCGGACGTAGTCCTCGGTCATGGCCTCCATCATGGACGAGCGCATGTAGCGGCTGAAGGAGGCGATGGTGATGGCGGCCAGGGTGATCTCGGGAAGCACCAGCGCCCGGGGGTCGGCCAGGATGGCCCCCACCGTCTGCCCCTGGGGCGCCTCCACCGAGAAGAGGTGGGTGTCGATGGCGAAGTACAGGATGAGCAGCGTCCCGAGCAGGAACGAGGGCATGGCGTAGAGGACGAACGAGAGCCCGGTGAGGACGTAGTCGACGGGCTTGTTGCGCCGGACGACCTGCAGCACCCCGAGGGGGATGGCCACGATCAGGGCCAGGAGGGTGGAGATCCCCACCAGGACCAGGGTCTTGGGCAGGCGCTCCTCGATGATGTTGGTGACGCCCTGGTTGAAGTGGTACGAGTACCCGAGGTAGCGGTGCCAGACCAGGTTCTTCAGGTACAGGTAGAACTGCACCGCCAGGGGCCGGTTGTAGTTGTTGACCTTGTTGAACTGGTCGATGGCGGCCTGCGTGGCCCGGGGGCCGAGGGCGGCCCGGGCGGCGCCGCCGGGGATGATGTGGCCCAGCAGGAACACGAGCAGCATGACGATGACCACGACGATGACGGCCTGGACCACACGTCGTAGCAGGAACCCGATCATGTGACCCGCACGCTAGCGCGCAACCGCCCCGGCCCACCGGGCATTCGGGGGACCGGGGCGGTCGGCATTCGGTGGTTCAGTGCGTCAGCGCCGCA
>DATJOV010000388.1:0-3945 GCA_035506735.1 Acidimicrobiales bacterium
GATCCCTCCTCGAGCCTCGCCTACCTCCTGCGCGTGCCCCTGGGGGAGGGCATCGTCCTTCGCACCTCGGGGACGTGGCCCCGCACCAAGGCCCTGTACTGCCACCCCGTGCCGGCCCGGGAGTGGCCCGAGCGCCCCGACATCGTCGAGCGGATCCCCCTGCGCTCGTGCGTCCGGCGGGGCGCCGCCGTCGACCTGGTGGCGGCGCGCTCGCGCCACAACCGCTCGCAGCTCGTGTTCACCGTGGCCCGGGGGCGCGACGCCGTGTTCTGGCAGGCGCCGCGCACCCGCCGCCAGGCCCGTCCCCAGGTGACCCTGCCCACGGCCCGCGCCGCCGGCATCGCCGGTCTCGAGATCCTGGTCGACACCCACGAGCGCTACGCCTACCGCTTCGCCGCCCAACAGGCCCGCACCACGGCCCGCGCCCTGCCGTGCGGGGACTACGGCATCGCCCTGGACGGCACGCTCGTGGCCACGGTGGAGCGCAAGTCGCTGGCCGACCTGGTCTCGAGCCTCACGAGCGGCCGCCTGCGCTACGCCCTGGGCGAGCTCGCCACCGTCCCGCGCGCCGCCGTGGTGGTGGAGGAGCGCTACTCCCGGGTCTTCGCCCAGGACCGGGTCCGTCCCGCCGTGGTGGCCGACGGGATCGCCGAGTGCCAGGTCCGCTGGCCCTCCGTCCCCATCGTCTTCTGCGAGACCCGGGGCCTGGCCGAGGAGTGGACCTACCGCTACCTGGCCGCCGCCCACGCCTGGGCCGCCACCGAGGAAGCCGCGGCCGAGCGCGTCGGCGGGCACCCCCTGGGCCCGGTCGGACCGGCCGTGCCCGCCCCGGGGAGCGCCGCCGCCATCCGCTCCTGGGCCCGGGACGCCGGGCTGGCCGTGCCCGAGCGCGGGCGCGTGCCCGTCGCCGTCCGGCGGGCCTGGGAGGAGGCGGTCGGCGTCACGCCCCCCGGGACGTGAACCTGGCCTCGAGGAAGCGCTCGTCGCCGTCCTCGTCGCCGTGCACGACCACGTCGGTCCACCCGTGGCGGGCCAGGTCGGGGGCGAGCGCCGCGGCCTGGCCCGCACCCGTCTCGAGCAGGAGCGCCCCGCCCGGGCGCACCAGGACCGGCGCCCCGGCCACCACCCGGCGCAGGACGTCGGCGCCGTCGGGGCCGCCGTCGTAGGCCAGGGGCGACTCGAACACCAGGGTGTCGCGCGGCAGGAGGGCCAGGGCGGGGGAGGGCACGTAGGGCACCACCCCCACCACGACGTCCACGGCCCCGTGCAGCTCGGGGGGCACCGGCCCGAACAGGTCGCCGTGGTAGGCCTCCACCCCGTTGGCCCGGGCGCACGCCACGGCCCGGTGGTCGAGGTCGGTCCCCACCACCCGGGCTCCGGGGCAGGCCGCCATCAGGGCCAGGGCCAGGGCCCCGGTGCCGGTGCACACGTCGACGGCGGTGCCCCCCGGCCCCAGGCGCGCCGCGGCCCGGCGGGCCAGGGGCTCGCTCTGCCAGCGCGGGACGTAGCACCCGGGCAGGACCGCCACCCTGGCCCCGCAGAAGGGGGCACCGCCCACGATCCAGGCCAGGGGCTCCCCCGCCAGCCGGCGCCGCACCAGGGAGGCCAGGAGGCCCGTCTCGCCCCCGGCGGCGTCGCGCAGCTCGGCCGCCTCCTCCTCGGCCGCCACGAAGCCGTGCCGGGCCAGCACCCCGGCCAGGTCCCCGTCCTCCCCCCCGTCCCCCGGCCCCACCGGCCCATTGGAGCACGGCCCGCCGCCCTCCCCGCCCCGCCGGCGGGGGCCCCGGTAGGGTACGGCGCCGCCGCCTGCCGGCGGCCGGGGAGGGAGGGTGCCATGGGAACGGTCAACACCGTGCGCGGCCCGGTCGACGCCGGGGACCTGGGTGTGACGCTCATGCACGAGCACGTCTTCGTGCGCTCGCCCGAGGTGGCCGCCAACTGGCCCACCGGGTGGGACCCCGCCGTGCGGGTCCCCCAGGCGGTCGAGCGCCTGGGCGAGCTCAAGGCGGCCGGGGTCGACACCATCGTCGACCTCACCGTGGTGGGCCTGGGGCGCGACATCGAGCTGGTCCAGGAGGTGGCGGCCCAGGTCGACCTGCACATCGTGGTGGCCACCGGCCTCTACACCTACAACGAGCTCCCCCACTACTTCGACTACCGCAGCGCCCCCTTCCGGCCCGACCACGTGGACCAGCTCGACGAGTTCTTCCTCCACGACATCGAGGAGGGCATCGCCGGCTCGGGGGTGCGGCCCGGCATCCTCAAGTGCGCCACGGACGAGCCCGGCCTCACCCCCGGGGTCGAGCGGGTGCTGCGGGCCGTGGCCCGGGTGCACCGCCGCAGCGGCCTCCCCATCTCCACCCACACCCACGTGGCCACCCGGCGGGGCCTGGACCAGCAGCGGGTCTTCGCCGACGAGGGGGTGGACCTGTCCCGGGTGGTGATCGGCCACAGCGGCGACAGCACCGACCTCGACTACCTGCACCAGCTCCTGGCGGCCGGGTCCACCCTGGGCATGGACCGCTTCGGGGTGGAGGCGCTGTGCCCCACCGAGGCCCGGGTGGCCACCGTGGCGGCCCTGTGCGAGGAGGGACGGGCCGGCGCCATGGTGCTCTCGCACGACGCCGGGTGCCACATGGACTGGTTCGACGACGACTTCCTCCACGCCGTGCAGCCCAACTGGAACTTCCTCCACATCAGTCGGGACGTGCTCCCCGCCCTGCGGGAGCGGGGGGTGAGCCAGGACGACATCGACACCATGCTGGTGGAGGTCCCCCGGCGCATCCTGGACCACGGCCCGGGCTACTGAGCCGTCGTCGGGGCGCCGCGACCCGTGTCGGCTCGGCACCGGCATGGGACGACCGGTGCCGAGCCCGGACATCGGGTCGTGCCGTCATGAACCGCTCGTCCTGACGACACCGCCAGTGTGGCGCCCGGGCATCAAGTGCGGGCCACGCCGGGCCCAACTCCCCGGCAACGGCGCCGCTCAGCCGCCCACGCGGATGGCGGAGATCCCGCCGCCGCTCCCGGCGCCGTTCCTGAAGGTGCCCGTCATGCGCAGCGCCCCGTCCACGGTGGCCAGGGTCGCCGTGCAGGTCTCGGTGCTCGACCCCAGGGTGATGACGAAGGCCGCACCGGTCCCCGTCACCTGGCCCTGGACCGAGGCCGTCCCCACCACGGCGGCCACCGAGCCGCTGAAGGCCCCGGTGGGGCTCTCGGTGGTGACGACCAGGCGCTCGGGCACGAAGGAGAGCCGGTAGGTGAGGAGGAGGTTCCAGGTCCCCACCACGTCGAGCGGGGTGGGCGCCGTGGTGCCCGGCACCGTGGTCGAGGTCCCCGACGTGCTGGGGGCGGGGCCGGCCGCGGCCGTGGTGGAGGGGGTGGTGCCGACCGCCGTGGTCCCGGCCCCACCGAGGCGGCCGGCGGCCGCCCCGGGGGAGGGCGGGGGGGCGTGGTGGAAGGGCCCCACCCCGACCACCACCAGGGACAGGGTCAGCGCCGCGCCGGCCGCCACCACCAGCCCCACCCGGGGGACGAGGCCGGCGTGGACACGGGGTGTCCGGGGGGCGCGGGGCGGGCGGGCGGCACGGGGTGGGCGCGCCGAGCGGCGCCGGGTCGACGGGGGCTCGGGGGCGGCGGCCTGCTCGTCATCGTCGGGACTGAAGGTCCACAGCGTGTCCGACACATGCAGGCATCGGCCCCGGCGCGTACCGCCTTGAGCGGGGCGGACGGGCCCAGGACCAGGTCAGCCCCCCTGGCGGGGGGCGGTGGGCGCCGCTCAGCGCAGGGCCAGCTGCCCCGGCACGAGGGGGGCGGGCAGGGCCGTGTCGCCCATGAGGAAGCGGTCCACCCCGGCCGCGCACGAGCGCCCCTCGGCGATGGCCCACACGATGAGGCTCTGGCCCCGGGTGGCGTCGCCGCAGACGAAGACCTTCTCCACGTTGG
>DATJOV010000389.1:0-5243 GCA_035506735.1 Acidimicrobiales bacterium
CACCTGCCGTCGCGCTCCTCGTCCGCCACGGCCGCACCCCCACCACGGGCTCGGTGCTCCCGGGACGGGCCCCGGGGCTCCACCTGTCGGAGGAGGGCCGGGCCCAGGCCGAGCGGGCCGCCGGGCGCATCGCCGAGCTGGCCACGGCGCCCGTGGCCGTCTACGCCTCGCCCCTGGAGCGGGCGGTGGAGACGGCCCGGCCCATCGCCCGGGCCCTGGGCCTGCGGGTGCGCCTCGAGCGGGGCCTGCTGGAGTGCGACTTCGGTGACTGGACCGGGGCCCGCCTGGCCACGCTGCGGCGCCGCAAGGAGTGGCGCAGCGTGGTGGCCTTCCCCGGTGCCTTCCGCTTCCCGGGGGGGGAATCGTTCCTGGAGATGCAGACCCGCATCCTCACCACCCTCGACCGCCTGGCCGAGCGCCATCGGGGGGCCGCCTTCGTGGCCGTCTCCCACGCCGACCCCATCAAGGCCGCCGTGGCCGGGACGGCGGGCGTGCCGTTGGACCTGTTCCAGCGCCTGGTGGTCTCGCCCTGCTCCGTGACGGCCCTGGTGCGCGACCCCGGCGCCGCCTACGTGCTGTGCTGCAACGCCACCGCCTCCCTGCGGGAGCTGGTGCTGTCGTGATCCCGGACGCCGCGGTGGCGCCGTGAGCCCCGCCCTCGACCTCGGCGATCTCGACCGCTTCACGGTGGGGACCGAGGGGCCCGTGGGCCAGCGCACCTTCCTGGTGCAGTGCCGCAGCGGCGACACCGTGGTGACCCTCAAGGCGGAGAAGCAGCAGGTGTCGGTGCTGGCCGAGTACCTGGGCCGCCTCCTGGCCGACCTGCCCCGTCCCGAGGACCTGCCCCAGGAGCTCGAGCTCGAGCAGCCCAGCGAGCCCCACTGGGTCATCGGGACGCTCGGGGTGAGCTACGACGACGGCCTCGACCGCATCGTCCTCGTGGCCGAGGAGCTCGTGGGCGAGGACGAGGAGGGTGACATGGCCCGCTTCACCGTCACCCGGGCCCAGGCCGCCGCCTTCGCCATCCGCGCCACCACCCTGGTCGAGGCGGGCCGCCCCCCGTGCCCCCTGTGCGGTGGTCCCCTCGACCCCTCCGGACACCAGTGCCCGAGAACGAACGGCCACCGCCCGCCCGCATCCTGAGGCTCCTGGCCGAGGGCGAGGTCGAGATCGTGGGGCGCATGCCCTGGAGCTCGAACCGCACCTTCCTGGTGCAGTGCACCCTGGGCCAGGACGAGACGGGGGCGGTGTACAAGCCGGGGCGGGGCGAGCGCCGCCTGTGGGACTTTCCCGAATGCCTCTACCGCCGCGAGGTGGCCGCCTACGAGCTGGCGCGGCTGCTCGGGTGGGACCTCGTCCCCGAGACGGTGGAACGCCCCGACGCCCCGCTGGGACCGGGCTCGCTCCAGCGGTTCGTCCCGGCCGACTTCTCCCAGCACCACTTCACCCTGGTCGAGGACGAGCGCCACCACGACCGGCTGCGGGCCATCTGCGCCTTCGACATCGTCGCCAACAACACCGACCGCAAGAGCGGCCACTGCCTGCTGGGCGAGGACGGGGAGGTGTGGGCCATCGACAACGGCCTGTGCTTCCATCCCCAGCCCAAGCTGCGCACGGTCATCTGGGAGTTCGCGGGCGAGCCGGTGCCCGCCCCCCTGCTCGAGGACCTGGCCAGGGTGGCGGCGGCCGACCTCGGCGTGCTGCGCCCCTATCTGAGCGGGCAGGAGGTGCAGGCCGTGCGGGACCGGGCCGATGCCCTGGTGGGAGCGGGGCGCTTCCCCTCCCCCGACCCCGACGAGTACCACTACCCCTGGCCCCTGGTGTGAGGCCCGGCGGCGCCTCAGCCCCCGGGCCTCCACAGGGCGCTGAGCGTGCCGGTGCCGAGGGGCGAGACGCTCCACCGACCGGGGGGCAACGCCACCACGGCCAGGGTGGCAGGGGCGAACCCCTCGTCCAGGCCGGCCCTCCCGGCGTCGTCGGCCGGGGCCAGGAGGAGGCCCACCAGGTCGTGGAGGGTGGGGTTGTGGCCCACCACCATGACGGCCGGGGTGGTGTCGGGGAGCTCGCCCAGGCGCGCCACCACGTCGTCGGGGTCGGCCTGGTAGAGGGCCCGCTCCACCACGAGCTCGACCCGCTCGCCCAGGACCGGCGCCACCAGCTCGGCCGTCTGGAGGGCCCGCCGGGCCGAGGAGCACAGGACCGTGGTGGGCAGCGGCCCACCCGGCCCGGGGCCGTCGGCGATGCGGCGGGCCAGGTCGGCGGCCTGCCGGGCGCCGCGCCCGGTGAGGGGCCGGCCGTGGTCGTCGGGACCGTCGGCCGCCGCCTTGGCGTGGCGCAGCACCCAGAGGTGGCGCCCGGCGTCGGGCCCGGCGGTCACCGGGGGGCGGGAGGGGCCGGGGGGCGACCGCCTCCCGCCACGCCGCTCAGCCTCGGGCCTTCAGGGCCTCGATGAGCTTGGGCACGACCTTGTGCACGTCGCCCACGATGCCCAGGTCGGCCACGGAGAAGATGGGGGCGTCCTGGTCCTTGTTGATGGCGACGATGTTCTTGGACCCCTTCATGCCCACCAGGTGCTGGGTGGCGCCCGAGATCCCGCAGGCGATGTACACCGTGGGCTTGACGGTCTTGCCCGTCTGCCCCACCTGGTGCGAGTAGGGCACCCACCCGGCGTCGACGATGGCCCGGCTGGCGCCGGCCGCCCCGTGGAGCAGGCCGGCCAGCTCCTCGATCATGGCGTAGTGCTCGGCGCCCCCGAGACCGCGCCCGCCCGACACCACCACGTCGGCCTCGTCGAGCTTGGGACCGGAACGCTCCTCGACGTGGCGGGCCAGCACCCTGGCCCCGTTGGTGGCCCCCGTCTCCGGGGCGGGCGCCGCCTGCACCCGGGCCGGGGCACCCCCGACGGGCTCGGCGCTGAAGGACTTGGCCCGCACCACGAAGATCCACGGCCGCGGCCCGGTGAAATGGGCCGTGGCGACCTCGGACCCGCCGAAGAGGCCGTGCTGGGAGCGCACGTCGTCGCCGTCGACGACGAGGTCCACCACGTTGGTGATGACGGGGACGTCGAGGCGCACCGAGAGGCGCCCGGCGATGTCGCGGCCGTCGTAGGTGGCCGGCACCAGGATGACGTCGGGCCCCGAACCACCCTCGACCAGGGCGGCGGCGGCCGCCGCCACGACGGCGCCGGGGAGGGCCTCCCCCACGTCGCCCACGTCGTGGAGCACGGTGGCCCCGTGCTCGCCCAGCACGCCGGCGGCGGCGGCGGCGTGGGGACCGAAGCCCAGGGCCTCGGCCGTGCCCATGGCGCGGGCCTTGGCCAGCAGCTCCAGGGTGATGGTGGTCGGACCCGCCTCGGTCGTCTCGGCGACGACCCACACCTTGTCGATCGACATCGGTCTCTCTCCTGCTCTCTGCGGCGACGTTGTCCCCCGTCCCGCCCGCGACGACCGGGGGACGGGGGACCGGGGTCAGACCAGCTTCAGCTGCTCGAGGAAGCGCACGACGTGCTCGAAGCCGTCGCCCTCGTCCACGACGACCTCGCCCGCGCTGCGGGCGTCGGCGGCCTCCACCCCGGTGACCTCCTGGCGGGCGCCGGCCGCCCCCACCTGGGCGGGGTCGATGCCGAGGTCGGCCAGGGTGAGCTGGTCCACGGGCTTGGACTTGGCCGCCATGATCCCCTTGAAGGAGGGGTAGCGGGGCTCGACCACCCCGGCCGTCACCGTCACCACGGCCGGCAGGGGGCACTCGACGTCGTCGTAGCCGGACTCGGTCTGGCGCTGGACGTGGACCTTGCCCTCGCCCACCGACACCTTCTTGGCGAAGGTCACCGAGGGCAGGCCGAGCAACTCGGCCAGCTGCACCGGCATCGTCCCGGTGTAGCCGTCGGTGGACTCGGTGGCGGCGATGACCAGGTCGGGGGCGGCGCGGTCGACGGCCTTGGCCAGCACCTTGGCCGTGCCCAGGGCGTCCGAGCCGGCCAGGGCGTCGTCGCTCACCAGGATGGCCTTGGCCGCACCCATGGCCAGGGCGGTGCGCAGGCCCGAGGTCTCCCCGCCCGGCGCCATGGACACCAGGGTCACCTCGCCCCCGCCGGCCTGCTCGGCCAGCTGGAGGCCCATCTCCACGCCGTAGGCGTCGGAGTCGTCGAGGATGAGCTTGCCCTCCCGGACCAGGTTGTGGGTCTGGGGATCGAGCGCCTGCTTGGCGGCCGGATCGGGGATCTGCTTGACACAGACGACGACGTTCATGGCCCCGATTGTCGCCCGAGACCGTCCCCGCCGACCAATCCGGGGCGGCCCCTTCCCGGCGCCGGGGGGCGGTCCCGGGGCGCCGGCCCCGGGCCCTCAGCCCCGGCCCAGCCGGGCGAGGACCGAGGCCACGTCGTCGGTCACGACCACGTCGACCCCCGCCTCCACCACGGCGGCCAGCTCGTCCGGGGCGTTCACCGTCCAGGCCACCACGGCCAGGCGGCGGCGGTGGGCCTCGGTCACCAGGGAGGGGTCGACGCGGGACCAGTGGGGGTGCAGGGCCCGGCACCCCAGGTCGGCGGCGGCGGCGAGGGCGGCCCCGGTGTCGAGGGAGGGGTGGACGAGCAGCCCCAGGGGCAGCTCGGGCCGGGCCCGGGCCACGGCGGCCAGGGCGCCGGGCCAGAAGGACGACACCACCACCCCGGCCGGTCCCCCCGGGGCCGGGTCGGCCAGGAGCGCCGCCACCGCCCCCGCCACCCGCTCGGCCGGGTCGAAGGCGGCCTCCGTGGGCAGGTTCTTGATCTCCACGTCGACCAGGGCGCCGGCGCAGACGGCCAGGGCGTCGCCCAGCGACGGCATCCAGGGGGGCAGCCCGGCGCGGTCGTGCTCGTGGACGGGGCCCACCCCGGGGACCTCGGCGTCGTGCACCACCACCAGGGCGCCGTCGGCGCTGGCGCGGACGTCGAGCTCGACGCCGTCGGCGCCTCCCGTCAGGGCCCCGGCGAAGGCCTCGAGGGTGTTCTCCCGCCACGGCCCCGACCCGCCCCGGTGGGCCAGCACGGTGACCGGGCCCTCCCCCCGCAGCGGCCACACCCCGCCGCCCGGAGCATCCTCAGGCGTTATTTCGGGGAAACTATCTATTTGACGCACCACAGGCACGAAACGCTAGCTGGTAGCTAACTCAGCTAGCACTGTGGGGCGTTTTCCCTGGTAGGGGCGAAGTCTGTGGTCATTCACGGCTTTCCGCCGTGCCTCATACCTCGGCGTGGAGGAGCC
>DATJOV010000390.1:0-2448 GCA_035506735.1 Acidimicrobiales bacterium
GGCCAGGCTGGCGGCCCAGCAGGTCGACGTCCCGGCCGACGGCGTGGACGCCCTCCTCGACGCCCTCCTGCCCAAGGTCAAGGAGGACGAGGCCAGCCGCCAGGAGTTCCTCGACCTCCTGGAGACCCTCGGCCCCGACGACCCCCGCACCGGTCAGTACCGCAAGGCCCTCGCCGCCCGGCTCTTCTGAGGGCGCGCCGGGGGGGATGGGGCTCGTGCAGCTGCACCTGGGCGAGCGGTCCTTCGACCTCCACACCCGCAGCCTGGTGATGGGGATCCTCAACCGCACCCCCGACTCCTTCTACGACAAGGGGGCCACCTTCGAGCTCGACGCCCTGCTGCGGCGGGCCGAGCGCCTGGTCGACGACGGTGCCGACATCCTCGACGTGGGCGGGGTCAAGGCCGGTCCCGGTCCCGAGGTGGGCGAGGCGGAGGAGCTCGAGCGCGTGATCCCCACGGTGGAGGCCCTCCGCGCCCGGATCGACGCCCCGGTGTCGGTGGACACGTGGCGGGCCTCGGTGGCGCGCCACGCCTACGACGCCGGCGCCGTCATGGGCAACGACATCTCGGGCTTCGCCGATCCCGACTACCTGCCCGCCGCCGCCGCCGCCGGGGCGGCGGTGGTGGCCACCCACATCCGCCTCGGGCCCCGCATCCCCGACCCCGAGCCCCACTACGACGACGTGGTGTCCACGGTGCGGGGCTTCCTGGCCGAGCGCGTGGCCCGGGCCCGGGCCGCCGGCGTGGGGGAGGGGCGCATCGTGGTGGACGCCGGCCTCGACCTGGGCAAGACGGCGGCCCAGTCCCTGGCCCTCCTGCGGGCCTCGGACGAGCTCGCCCACCTGGGCTGCCCCCTCCTGCTCTCGGCCTCCAACAAGACCTTCCTGGGCGTGGTCCTGGATCTGCCCATCGACGGGCGGGGGGCCGCCTCGCTGGCCGCCGCCGCCCTGGGGGTGGCCCGGGGCTGTCGCATCGTGCGGGCCCACGACGTGCTCGGCACCCGCCAGGTGTGCGACGCCCTGGCCGCCGTGCTCGAGGCCCCGTGACCGCCCCCGCCGCCCCCCCGCCCGCCGTGCTGGTGCGGGGCGACGACGCCGCCCTGGTGGGCCAGGCCGTGCACGACCTCCTGGGGGAGCTGGCCGGCGGGCACGACCCCGCCATGGTGGTCGAGGAGCACGGGGCCCCGGGTGCCGACGACCTCGAGGTGGGGGCGGTGGTGGACGCCCTCACCACCCCGCCCTTCCTGAGCGACCGCCGCGTGGTGGTGGTGCGCGACGCCGGGCGCCTGGGGGCGGGGGACGCCGGGCGGCTGGTGGCCTGCCTGGAGGACCCCCTCCCGGGGGTCACCCTGGTCCTCGTGGCGGGGGGCGGTACCGTCCCCGCCGCCCTGGTCAAGGCGGTGGAGCGCCGGGGACGCCTGCTCGACACCGCCGTGGGGACGGGGCGGGCCCGCACGCAGTGGCTCGTGGCGCAGCTCCACGACGCCCCCGTCAAGCTCGACGCCCGGGCCGGGGCCCGCCTGGGGAGCACCTGGGCGGGGACGTGAGCCGCCTGCGGGGGCTGCTCGACGCCCTGGCCTCGGCCTACGGGGACGGGGCGGCCGTGGACGTCGAGCGCCTGGAGCCCTTCCTGGGCGAGGCCGGCGCGGTGGCCCCGTGGGACCTCTGCGACGCCGTCGACGCCGGGGACACGGCCGGGGCCCTCGACGCCCTGCACCGCCTGGAGGCGGCAGGGGGCATGCACCCCCTCCAGGTCCTGGCCGTCCTGCACCGGCACTTCCAGGCCATGCTGCGCCTGGACGGTTCGGGGGTGACCTCGCCCGACGAGGCCGCCGCCGCCCTCGGGACCCGCAGCGTCTTCCCGGCCCGCAAGGCCCTGGAGCAGGGACGTCGCCTGGGATCGGCGGGGATCGGGCGGGCCGTGACCCTGCTGGCCGACGCCGACCTCGACGTGCGGGGCCGCAGCGCCCTGCCCGAGGCCACCGTCCTCGAGGTGCTGGTGGGCCGGCTCAGCCGCCTGGGGCCGGGGCGGGAGGCATCCCGCCGCCGCCCGGCGGCCCGGGCCGGGGCCCGCCGCCGGAGCTGAGGGGCCTCAGGCCCGCTCGGCCGCCGCCGCCCGCTTCATGAGGCGGGACTTGCGGTTGGCGGCCTGGTTCTTGTGGATCACGCCCTGGGCGGCGGCCTTGTCGATGCGCCGCACCGCGGCCCGCAGGGCGTCGCCGGCCGCCTCGCTCCCGGCGTCCACGGCGGTCAGGGCGGTCTTGGTCCGGGTGCGCATCTCGGAGCGCACCGCCTTGTTGCGCAGGCGGCGCCGCTCGTTCTGGCGGTTGCGCTTGATCTGGCTGCGGATGTTGGCCATGACACGTCCTGCGCCGCGGCGCTGTCGGTGGGCGGGGCCCCGGCGGCCGGGGCGCGAGGCGACGATGGTAGCAGGGGACCGTCCCCCCCG
>DATJOV010000391.1:0-6215 GCA_035506735.1 Acidimicrobiales bacterium
CGGCGACATGCGGACGAGTCGGTGCACACCGCGCTCGGCGGAGAGCAGCCCGTAGGCGAAGCGGCCCTTCACGATGAAGGTGGCCGACAGCAGGCCGGCCTCCTGGCCCTCGGTGACCTCGTCGACCTCGAAGCTGAACCCCCTGCGCTCGGCCCAGCGCAGGTACATGCGCAGCATCATCTCGCACCAGTCCTGGGCGTCGGTGCCCCCCGCCCCGGCCTGGAGCTCGCCGATGGCGTCGCGCTGGTCGTACTCCCCCGAGAACAGGGAGCGCAGCTCGAGCTCGCCCAGGCGCCGGGCCACGTCGTCGACGGCGTCGGTGAGCTCGCCCGCCACCGAGTCGTCGCCCTCCTCCACCATGAGGTCGTGCAGGGTCTCGGCGTCCGAGAGGCGGGCACCGAGGTCCTCGAGGAGGGCCACGTCGTCGTTCACCCCGGCGTACTCCGAGGTCACGGCGCGGGCGTGATCGGCGTCGTCCCACAGGTCGGGACGGGCCACCTCCTCCTCGAGCTCGGCCCGCCGGTCCCGCAGCTGGGCCAGGCCCAGGTAGCCCTCGGCCTCCTCGAGGCGCTTGCGCAGCGCGGCCAGCTCGGCCCGGAGGTCGCGCTGGTCGCCGGGACCCCCCGGCTCAGGTCGCGCCATGGCAGAGCTTGAACTTCTTGCCGCTCCCGCACCAGCACGGCTCGTTGCGGCCCAGCTTCTCGCTCGGGGCCTTGACCAGGGGGGCCTGGGTCTCCCCGTCGGCCTGGTGCCGGGGCGACACGGGGGCGCCCGGCACGAGGGGGCCGCCCGCCCCGTTGCCGTCGGGGACGCCCAGGCCGGCGGCCGAGACGTCGGGGGCGGGCCCGGCCCGCAGGGCCTCGAGGAGCCCGTCGCCCTGGACGGGGTCGTCGGCGGCCTGGTAGCTGGCCCGGCTGAGGTCGGGGGCGGCCACGGTGTCGGTGACCACCTGGACGTGCATGACGTAGCGCAGGTAGTCGTCGTCGACGGCGTCGATCATCTGGCCGAACATGTCGAAGCCTTCCTTCTGCCACGCCACCAGCGGGTCCTGCTGCCCCATGGCCCGCAGGTTGATGCCCTCGCGCAGGTAGTCCATCTCGGCCAGGTGGTCGCGCCAGCGCTGGTCGATGATCTGGAGCATGACCTCGCGCTCGACCTGGCGGGCGTCCTCGGCGCCCCCGGGGAACAGCTCGTCGCGGGCCCGGTAGGCGTCGAGGGCCTCGGCCAGGAGGCTCTCGGCGATCTGCAGCGGGGTGGTGGCCTCCTCCAGGTCCTCCACCACGAAGGCCGTGGGGTAGTACTGGCCCACCTCCGACAGGAGGCGCTCGAGCTCCCAGTCCTCGGGGAACTCCCCCGGGCAGGCCGAGCGCACCAGCTCGTCGATGGTCTGCTCGAGCAGCTCCTCGGTGTGCTCGTGCAGGTCCTCGCCGTCGATGATCTGCAGCCGCCGGGCGTAGATGACCTTGCGCTGCTCGTTCAGGACCTCGTCGTACTTGAGGACGTCCTTGCGGATCTCGGCGTTGCGGCCCTCCACCGTGCGCTGGGCCCGCTCGATGGCCTTGGTGACCATGTTGGCCTCGATGGGGACGTCGTCGGGGAGGGTGCGGCTCATGACCCACTGCATGGCCCCCGTGGCGAAGAGCCGCATCAGCTCGTCCTCGAGCGAGAGGAAGAAACGGCTCTCGCCCGGGTCCCCCTGGCGGCCCGACCGGCCCCGGAGCTGGTTGTCGATGCGGCGGGACTCGTGGCGCTCGCTGCCGAGGACGTAGAGCCCGCCGAGCTCGCGGATCTGGTCCCCCTCCTCGCTGCACTCCTTGTCGTAGCGGGCCAGCAGGGCCTCGTAGGCGGCCGCCCCGTCCTCCCCGTCGGGGTCGAGGCCCTGGGCGACCACCTCCCGCCGGGCCAGGCCTTCGGGGTTGCCGCCCAGGAGGATGTCCACCCCCCGGCCCGCCATGTTGGTGGCCACCGTGACCCCGTGGAGACGGCCCGCCTGGGTGACCACCTCCGCCTCCCGGGCGTGCTGCTTGGCGTTCAGGACCTGGTGGGGGATGCCGCGGCGGTCGAGCAGGCCGGAGAGGTGCTCGGACTTGGCCACCGAGGCCGTGCCCACCAGCACCGGTTGCCCCGTCTCGTAGCGCTCCACGATGTCGTCGACCACGGCCGCGAACTTGGCGTCCTCGGACTTGTAGATGAGGTCGGGCTGGTCCTGGCGGACCATGGCCACGTTGGTGGGGATGGGCACCACGGGCATGTCGTAGGTGCCGGCGAACTCGGCCGCCTCGGTCTCCGCCGTCCCGGTCATCCCGGCCAGCTTGGTGTAGAGGCGGAAGTAGTTCTGGAGGGTCACCGTGGCCCAGGTGTGGTTCTCCTCCTTGATGTGGACCCGCTCCTTGGCCTCCACCGCCTGGTGCAGGCCGTCGGACCACCGTCGTCCCTCGAGGGTCCGGCCCGTGAACTCGTCCACGATCTTCACCTCGCCCCCGGCCACGAGGTAGTCCTTGTCCCGCTGGTAGAGCTCCTTGGCCCGCAGCGCCTGGGTGAGGTGGTGGACGTAGTTGACGGCGACGGCGTCGTACATGTTGTCCACGCCGACCTGCTTCTCCACCTTGGCGATCCCGGCCTCGGTGGGGTAGGCGATCTTCTTCTCCTCGTCCACCTCGTAGTCGGTGTCACGCACGAGGGTGCGGGCGATGCCGGCGAACTGGTAGTAGAGCTTGGCCGACTCCGAGGCCGGGCCCGAGATGATGAGGGGCGTCCGGGCCTCGTCGATGAGGATGGAGTCGACCTCGTCCACGATGCCGTAGGCGTGGCCCCGCTGCACCATGGCCTCGCGGCTCCGCGCCATGTTGTCGCGCAGGTAGTCGAAGCCGAACTCGGTGTTGGTCCCGTAGGTGAGGTCGGCGGCGTAGGCGGTGCGCTTGTCGGCGAAGTCGGGGATGTCGGGGCTGACCCGGCCCACGGTGAGCCCCAGGAACTTGTGGACCTGGCCCATCCACTCGGCGTCGCGCCGGGCCAGGTAGTCGTTCACGGTGATGACGTGGACACCCTCGCCCGCCAGGGCGTTCAGGTACACCGGCAGGGTCGAGACCAGGGTCTTGCCCTCGCCCGTCTTCATCTCGGCGATCCAGCCGAAGTGCAGCGCCATGCCCCCCATGAGCTGGACGTCGAAGTGGCGCTGGCCCAGCACCCGCCAGGCCGCCTCCCGCACCGTGGCGAAGGCCTCCACCAGCAGCCCGTCGATGCTCTCGCCGTTGGCCAGGCGCTCCCGGAACACCGTGGTCTGGTGGGCCAGCTCGTCGTCCGAGCGCGCCTCCATGTCGGGCTCGAGCTCGTTGACCAGGGGGACCAGCTCCGCCAGGCGGCGGACCTTCTTCCCCTCCCCCGCCTTGAGGACGCGCGTGAAGACGCTCATGGCCAGATGCTACCGCCGGGACCTGCACCTTCCGGCCCGCACGGCCCGGCCGCGGCCGGCCCACGGGGCTCCCCCCGGGCGGTCAGTCCTGCTCCTGCGCCTCCTCCGTCCCGTCCTGGCCGTCCAGCCGGGGGCGGCGGGGCTGGGAGCGCCCCACCAGCCTGCCCTTGAGCCGTTCCACCTGGTGCTCGAGCTTGTGCACGGCCTGGTCCACGGCCAGGGAGAGGTCGTGGGCGGCGGCCGTGGCCCGAAGGACGTGGCCGTGGCCGGTGATGGTGACCTCGCACACCCGGCGCGTGGCCTGGGGTGCCTCCCGGTCCTCGCTCAGGCGCACCTCGGCGTGCTCGAGCACCGGCAACCGGCCGAGCTTGGCCACCTTGGCCTGCGCCTGTGCCCGCACCGCGTCGGGCACCGTGTCGTTGCGTCCCACGACGACGACCTCCACGTTGCACCTCCTTCACGCCGCGGGCGGCGGTCCCTCCCGTCGTGCCCGGAGCGGATGGGTTGTCTGGGGTCGCGTCCGGCTGACCTGGTCTTTGTCCCCACACTCGCCTGCCGAGGAGCTGGCGGCCCGGTGGCCGGCGACCGGCGGCTCGCGCCGACCGGCCCGGCAGCCACCACCGCAGGCCGCTTCCCTCCTTCTCCGCCGGGCGCCGAGGGTCGGCACCGCGCCGGGCAGGGCTTACTCCTAAGTCGCACCATGCTCAGCAACCACGAGTTGCCTTACGTGGGTCGTTTCGCCTGCGACTGGCCTCGACTTGCAACCACAGACCCGGACGCGACCCATACCCCGATGCTACGCCGCCGCCGGGGCGTGGGGCGCCCCGTGGACGCTCAGGTGCCGGTCTGCCAGGAGGCCAGGTACTCCTCCTGGGCCGGGGTGAGCCGGTCGATGGTCACGCCCATGGTCTCGAGCTTGAGGCGGGCGATCTCGGCGTCGATGGCCCGGGGCACGTCGTAGACCCGGCGCTCCAGGGTGGCGGCGTTGGCCATGACCCACTCCGCCGCCAGGGCCTGGTTGGCGAAGCTCATGTCCATGACGGCGGCGGGGTGCCCCTCGGCCGCGCCCAGGTTGACCAGGCGCCCCTCGGCCACCACCAGGATGCGCTTGCCCCGCACCCCGAACTCCTCGACCATGGGCCGCACGGCGCGCCGCCGTCCCTCGGCCAGGTTGCCCAGGGCCACCAGGTCGATCTCGATGTCGAAGTGGCCGGAGTTGGCCACGATGGCCCCGTCGTGCATCCGCTCGAAGTGCTCCTGGCGCAGGACGTCGCGGTTCCCGGTCACGGTGATGAAGATGTCGCCCTCGGCCGCGGCCTCCTCCATGGGCTCGACCCGGAAGCCGTCCATGACCGCCTCCAGGGCCCGCAGGGGGTTGATCTCGGTGACGATGACCTGGCCCCCGTGGCCCCGGGCCCGGCTGGCCACCCCCTTGCCGCAGTAGCCGTAGCCGGCCACGACGATCTTCTTGCCGGCCAGGAGCACGTTGGTGGCCCGGATCACGCCGTCCAGGGTGGACTGGCCCGTGCCGTAGCGGTTGTCGAACATGTGCTTGGTGTCGGCGTCGTTGACGGCCACGATGGGGTACTTGAGGGCCCCCTCGGCCTCCATGGCCCGGAGGCGGATGACCCCGGTGGTGGTCTCCTCCGTCCCGGCCAGCACCTCGCTCACCTGCTCGGGACGCAGCTGGTGGATCCGGCTCACGAGGTCGCAGCCGTCGTCCATGGTCAGGGTGGGGTGGCGGTCGAGGAGGGCGTCGATGTGGGAGAAGTAGCGCTCGGTGTCCTCGCCCTTCACGGCGTAGGTGGGGATGCCCTCGTCGCGCACCAGCGAGGCGGCCACGTCGTCCTGGGTCGAGAGGGGGTTCGAGGCGCAGATGAGGACCTCGGCCCCGCCCGCCTTCAGGGTCCGCAGCAGGTTGGCGGTCTCGGTGGTGACGTGGAGGCAGGCGGCGGCCACGGCCCCGGCCAGGGGCCGCTCCTTGGTGAAGCGCTCCCGGATGGACGCCAGTACGGGCATGTTGGCGTCGGCCCACGCGATGCGTTGGCGCCCGAGGTCGGCCAACCCGAGGTCGGCGACGTCGTGATCACTGGCGGACGTGGACATGGTGTGCTCCTCGTGTGATGGTGTGTGGTGGTCTAGGCCTCGTGCAGCCGGCGCTTCAAGTCCTCGAGGACCGGCACCGGGCCGGGGTCGATGCCCTCGTGGGCGGCGAGGTGCAGGGACACGAAGTCGCCCACCAGGACGAGGTCCAGGAGCTGGGCGAGCTCGCCCTCGCCCTGGGCCCGGACCTCGATGACGTCGGCGACGACCTCGCGCAGGACCTCGGCCACGAAGCTGAAGCGCCGCACGACCTGGGGGTGCTCGGTGTCGTGGCGCAGGTTCACCAGGGTGAGGACCTGGCGGGTGACGTCGCCGTGCTGGCCCCAGCCGGCGATCTCGTTGTGGCAGAGCTCGGGGTAGACGGCCCAGAAGGCGGGGGCCTTGGCGTTCTCGTTGACCTGGCACTTCCAGCGCAGGGCGGCGGCCGCCCCCACCGCCTGGGCCCCGTGCACCAGGGGCACGGTGCGCCCGATGCGCCTGGCGACCTCTTCCGCCGTGCTGCCCGGCTGCACCAGCTGGTCCCGTCGGTACTTGAGCTGGTCGACGGCCAGGGCCACCCACTGCGCCGCCCCGGGGAAGAGCCCGATGTCCTCCAGCACCACCAGGGGCGGGATGGCCATGGCCCCCAGGGCGGCCCGGGGCTGGGGGATCCCGGCCGGCACCGGCACCACCGGGGCGCCCCACTCCTCGGCCAGGCGGG
>DATJOV010000392.1:0-4399 GCA_035506735.1 Acidimicrobiales bacterium
TGCGCCGGCGGGCGATGGTGCCCAGCACGGCGTCCACGTCGAAGACGGCCTCGGGCACGATGGTGGCGCCCTGCATGAGGCAGGCGAGGACCCCCGCCTTGTAGCCGAAGGTGTGGAAGAAGGGGTTCACCACCAGGTAGCGGTCGCCTTCGGCCAGGCCCACGATGGAGGCCCAGGTGGCGAAGGTGCGCAGGGTCTGGGCGTGGGTGGTCATCGCACCCTTGGGACGGCCCGTGGTGCCCGAGGTGAAGATGATGTCGGACAGGTCGTCGCCACCCACCTCGGCCCAGCGCTCCCGCTCGGCGCCGTCGTCGACCCGGCTGCCCACCACGCCGGCCGTCCCCTCGCACACGCCCTCGGTGGCGGCCAGGAACTCCTCCCACCCGAAGACGGGGATCTCGTCGGTGCTGCTGAGCACGCTGGCCGGGCCGTCGTCGTCTCCCAGGAGCACGACGCGTTCGAGGGCGGGGAGGTCCTCGCCCTGGAGCATTCCCGGGTAGTCGAGTCCGAGGAACCCCCGCGCCGCGAAGAGGGCCCGCGCCCCGGACCGGCGCAGGACGTAGGCCGCCTCGGGCCCCTTGAAGCGGGTGTTGAGGGGCACGAGCACCGCCCCGGCGCCGGCGAGGCCCAGGGCGGCCACCACCCAGCGGGCCATGTTGGGGGCCCACAGGCCCACCCGGTCACCGGGGCGCAGCCCCGAGGCCATGGCCGCCCCCGTGACCCGCAGGGCCTGCTCCTCCAGCTGGGCGAAGGAGAGCCTGGTGGCCCCGTCCACCACGGCCTCGGCCTGGCCGAAGCGGGCCGCGGCGTCGGACACGAGGCCCGGGACCGAGCGCCACCGCAGGTCGCCCCGGGGGTCCTCCCCCCCGCCGGCACCGGCGGCGCCCTCCCCCCTCGTTCCTGACACGGCGTCAGGCTAGCCAACGCCGACGTCCCCGCCGGGGGCGTCGGGTGTCCCCCGGGCCGGGCGCCGGCCCCGCCCCTAGCCCGTGACGGGCAGGGTGGCGGGGGCGTCCCGCACCGACTGCAGGGTGGGCCCGGCCGTCCCCAGGAGGCCGATCACGCCCGTCACCCCGGTCCCGCCCACCGAGCCGAGGAAGGGGGCGTCGCCGAAGGCGAAGACCCCGCCGTCGGAGGCCACCAGCCAGTAGCCCCGGCCGTCGGGGGTGGCGGCCATGCCCACGACGGGCCTGGCGGGCGCCACACCGAGCGACCCCTCGGTGGGGGCGTCCCCGCCCGCCACCACGGCGCCGGCCGCGCTCGCCGACCACCACCCGTCCCCGTCCGGCGTGGGCGCCGCCGCCACAGCCGGTCCCTGCTGGCCGGGAGCGGCGGGGGCACCGGCCCCGGCGTCACCGAAGCCGTGCACGGCGCCGGTCGAGGTCACGATCTCGTACCCCTCGGTGCCCGTCCCCTGGAGGGTGACGTCGACGGAGCCCGACGACGCGCCGGACACGACCAGGTCGGCCTGGCGCGCCCCGGGCGCCTCGGGCAGGAAGGACACCGCCAGCGCGCACTGGCCCCCGGGGGCCAGGGCGCCACAGCCGTCCTCGACGGCGAAGTCCCCCGGGTCGGCGCCGCCCACGATCACCGAGACCGACGCCTCGCTCCCGCCCGTGTCCTGCACGGTGAGGTCCACGGGGCCGGCGCTGTGCCCGACGCGCACGGCGCCGAAGACGACGGGGGACGGGGCCACGGCCAGCGCGGCCTGGCCCGTATCGGCACCCGAGGCCGCCGCCGTCCCCGGTGCGAGGGCCAGGGACACCACGGTGCCGACCAGGACGGCCGCCAGGGCGGCGGGTCGAACGGGTCGACGACGACGAGGGCGTGGCGCTGCGAGAACCACGGGGGGATGCTGACAGCCCGACCTCACCCCACGGCCAAGGCGTCCCCAACTCCCCGTCAACGCCGGCCCCGGCCGACGGGCGCAGGGAGCCGGGCGCCCGCACCGGGCGGCCCCGGGCGTCAGTGGCTCTCGAAACGGGCGAGCTGGTCGCGCAGCTGGTCGATCTCCCCCGCCAGCATGGTCAGGGACTCGCTCACCACCCCGCACGCCCACCCCGTCCAGCGCAGGACCCGGTCCTGGGTCAGGCCCCCGAGGAAGCTGCGCTGGACCACGGCCGCCTGGGCCAGGACGCCACCGGCGGCGCTGCGGTAGAGCTTCTCCTCCACGTCGCGCAGGATGCCCCCCTGGTCCACGCCCCCCACCTCAGCACGCCCGCCCCGGTCCGGGCAAGCGGCCCACCCCCTCAGGGGTGCTGGGACGACACCGAGACGACCTCGCCGCTCAGGTAGGAGGAGTAGTCGCTGGCCAGGAAGACCATCACGTTGGCCACCTCCCACGTCTCGGCCGAGCGCCCGAACAGTTCGGACCGGCGCAGGCGCTCGAGCTCGTCGTCGGGGAAGACCCGGTTGAGGAAGGGGTGCAGGGCCAGGCTGGGCGCCACGGCGTTGACCCGGACCCCGTGGGGGGCGCCCTCGACGGCGGCGCAGCGGGTGAGGGCCATGACGCCGGCCTTGGCCGCGGCGTAGTGGGCCTGGTCGGCCTGGGCCCGCCATCCCAGGACGGAGGCGTTGTTGACGATGACCCCGCCCCCGCTCCGGTACAGGTGGCGGAGGGCGGCCCGCATGCAGCGGAACGTCCCGGTCAGGGTGATGTCGAGGACCTTGGACCACTGGGCGTCGGTCATGTCCACGATGGCGACGTTGCCCCCCAGCCCGGCGTTGTTCACGGCCACGTCGATGCGCCCGTGCTCGGCCACGGCCGCGTCGTACAGGCGCTGGACGTCGTCCTCCACCGTGACGTCACAGGGGACGGCCAGGGGCGGTGCCCCCGCCACCTCGGCCAGGGCCTCGGCCGCCTCGCCCAGGCGCCGCTCGTGGGCGTCGGAGATCACCACCAGGGCCCCCTCCTCGGCGCAGCGCCGGGCGGCGGCGAAGCCGATGCCCGTGCCGGCGGCGGCCGTGACCACCACGACCTTCCCGTGGAGGAGGGCGTGGCCCCCCGGGGGCGTGGGCGCCGGGGATCCCGGCGTGGCGTCGAGGCCGTCGGTCATCGCAGTCCTTGGGTCGTGGTGGGTGGGCGGCAGGGGCGCCGTTCAGCGCCGGCCCGGTGCGGTGGCGGCGCCCTCGGCCCCGGGCGTGGCTCTGGGCTCGGGCGGCAGTCCGAGGACCCGCTCCCCGATGATGTTGCGCTGGATCTCGTTGGACCCGCCGTAGATGGTGTCGGCCCGGCTGAAGAGGAAGAGGCGCTGCTGGTCCCCGAGCTCGTAGGGCGGCCGCTCGGCCACGGTGGCCGCCAGCCCCAGGACGTCCATGGCCAGCTCGCCCAGGTCCCGGTGCCAGGTGGCCCAGAAGAGCTTGGCGATGGAGGCCTGGGGCGGGGCCACCGGCCCCTCCACCCCGGTGAGCGATCGCAGGGTGTTGAGGCGCAGGATGGTCAGGCGGGCCCAGGCCCCGGCCAGGCGCTGGCGCAGGAGGGGGTCGGTGCTGCGGCCCTGCTTGCGGGCCAGCTCCAGCACCTCGTCGAGCTCGCGCCCGAAGCCCACGACGTCGCCCAGGAGGCCCACGCCGCGTTCGAAGGCCAGGGTGGCGAGCGCCACCCGCCACCCGTCGTCCACCCCGCCCACCACCATGTCGGCGGCGGTGCGGGCCCCGTCGAAGAACACCTCGTTGAACTCCGAGGTGCCCGTCACCTGGCGGATGGGCCGGACCTCGACGCCGGGCTGGTCCATGGGGACGAGGAGGTAGGAGAGGCCCCTGTGGCGCGGGGCCCCGGGGTCGGTGCGGCACACCACGAAGCACCAGTCGGCCCACTGTGCATAGGAGGTCCAGACCTTCTGGCCCGAGACCACCCACTCCCCCCCGTGGCGCACGGCCCGGGTCTGCACGTTGGCCAGGTCCGAACCGGCGTCGGGCTCGGAGTAACCCTGGCACCACAGCTCGCTGCCCTCGACGATGCGGGGGAGGAACCGGCGCCGCTGGGCCTCGGTCCCGTAGGCGATCAGGGTGGGGCCGAGCAGGCCCTCCCCCATGACGTTGACCCGGGCGGGGGCGTCGGCCCGGGCGTACTCCTCGTGCCAGATGACCTGCTGGGACAGCGACGCCCCCCGGCCGCCGTGCTCGGCGGGCCAGCCGACGCAGGTCCAACCCTCCGCCCCGAGTCGGCGTTCCCACGCCAGGCGGAGGTCCCGGCCCTCGTGCTGCAGGCCCATGCGCCCCAGGCCCCGGGCCGGGGCGAACTCCCCCGTCAGGTTGGCCTCGAGCCACGACCGCGCCTCGGCCCGGAAGGCGGCGTCCTCGGGGCGGTCGTGGAGGTCCATTGGGGGTGTGCGGCGGCGGGCTCCCTGGCCAGGAGCGTTTCTGACGCGACGTTAGCAAAGGCCCCCCGGCCCACCCC
>DATJOV010000393.1:0-16957 GCA_035506735.1 Acidimicrobiales bacterium
GAGGCCGCCCTGGGGGCCGAGGGGACGACGCTCGGCCACTGGCCCCAGTCCATGGCCCTGTCCACCGTGGGCGGGTGGGTGGCGTGCCGGGGGGCGGGCCAGTACTCGACCCGCTACGGGAAGATCGAGGACATGGTGCTGGGCCTGGAGGTGGCCCTGGCCGACGGGCGCCTGGTGCGCACCGGGGGCACGGGGCCCCGGGCCGCCCTCGGACCCGACCTGACCCAGCTCTTCGTGGGCTCCGAGGGCGTCCTGGGCGTGGTGACCGAGGCCCGCCTCCGCCTGCACCGCGTGGCCCCGGCCGAGGGGCGGCGGGCCTACGGCTTCGCCGGGTTCGCCGGGGGCCTCGAGGCCTGTCGCCGCATCCTCCGGCGCGGGGCCACCCCGGCCGTCCTGCGCCTCTACGACCACACCGAGTCCCAGCGCACCTTCGACGAGGCCCTGCAGTGCGTGCTGGTGGTGCTGGACGAGGCAGATCCCGGGCTGCTCGACGCCACCCTGGCGGTGGTGGACGAGGAGTGCGGCGCCTGCGCCGGCACCGCCCTCGGCCCCGAGCTGGTCGAGCGCTGGATGGGGCACCGCAACGACGTGTCGGCCCTGGCCCCGCTGTACCGGGCCGGGGTGGTGGTCGACACGGTCGAGATCGCGGCACGGTGGTCGGCCCTGCCCGCCCTGTACGAGGCGGCCGTGGGCGCCCTCGGGTCCCTCGAGGGCACCCTGGCGGCCAGCGCCCACCAGTCCCACGCCTACACCGACGGCGCCTGCCTCTACTTCACCTTCGCCGGGCGGCGCCCCGAGGACCACCCCGGCGATCCCGAGGCCTGGGCCGAGGGCTACTACACGGCGGCGTGGGACGCCGTCATGGCCGAGGTGGAGGCGGCCGGGGGCGCCATCAGCCACCACCACGGGGTGGGCCTCAACCGGGGCCGCTTCCTGGCCGGGGCCCTGGGCCCGGCCTTCGACGTCCTCGTCGACCTCAAGACCGCCCTCGACCCCCGGGGCATCCTCAACCCGGGGAAGCTGGGCCTGCCCTCGCCCTTCGGCGAGGTCCGGTGGCCGTGACCGGGCCCCACCCCCACGACGCCGCGGCCCGGGAGCACCACCGGTGAGCATCCTCGTCATCGACGTCGGCACCTCGGGGGTGCGGGCCGCCGTGGTCCGCCCCGACGGGGCCGTGGACCACGTGCAGCACCGCGAGGTCCTCCCCACCTCGCCCGCCCCGGGCTTCGTGGAGTTCGACCCCGCCGCCATGGCGGCGGCGGCGCTGGAGGTGGCGGGGGCGGCGCTGGCCCGGGGCGGTCCGGTGGCGGCGGTGGGCATCGCCAACCAGCGCGGCTCCACCGTGGTGTGGGACCGGGCCACGGGGACGCCGGTGGGGCCGGGGCTGGGGTGGCAGGACCTCCGCACCGTGGGCACCTGCCTGGTCCTGCGCGACCAGGGCATCCGGGTGGCGCCCAACGAGTCGGCCACCAAGCTGGCCATGCTCCTCGACCTGGCCGACCCCGAGCGCCGCCGCGACCTGTGCTTCGGGACGGTCGACACCTGGGTGGCGTGGACGCTGTCGGAGGGGACGGTCCACGTGACCGACGCCACCAACGCCGGCATCACCGGGCTCGTCACCGGGGACGGCTCGGGCTGGGACGAGGCCCGCCTCGAGGCCCTGCGCATCCCTCCCGCCGTCCTGCCCGCCATCGTCGACTCCTCCGGCGCCGTCGGTGCGGCGCTGGCCCTGGACGGATCCCCGCCGCTGTGCGGCATCGCCGGGGACCAGCAGGCCTCGCTCGTGGGCCAGGGCTGCACCCGGCCCGGCCTGGCCAAGGCCACGTTCGGCACGGGCGGCATGCTCGACCTGTGCGTCGGCCCCACCCGACCGGGCTTCGCCCGCCGGGGCGGGGCGGGGACGTTCCCCATCGTGGCGTGGCAGCGGGCCGGCACCCGGACGTGGGGCGTGGAGGCCGTGATGCTCTCGGCCGGGATGGCGGTGGAGTGGCTGCGCGACGACCTCGGCATCATCGCCAGCGCGGCCGAGTCCCACGAGGTGGCGTCGCGGTGCGACGACAGCGGCGACGTGTGGTTCGTGCCGGCCCTCCTGGGGCTGGGCACGCCCCTGTGGGACTTCGGGGCCCGGGGGACCTTCGTGGGCATCACCCGGGGATCGGGCCGGCCCGAGCTGGTGCGGGCCGTCCTGGAGGGGGTGGCCCACCGGGGGGCCGACCTGCTCGAGGCGGCCGAGGCCGACACCGGGCTCGGGATCGGCACCCTGCGCGTCGACGGGGGCATGTCGGCCAACCCCACCTTCGTCACCGCCCTGGCCGAGGCGCTCGGACGGCCGGTCGAGATCTCGCCCGTGACCGAGGCCACCACCCTGGGGGCGGCCTACCTGGCGGGGCTGGCCATCGGCACGTGGCGCGACGAGGACGACGTGGCGGCGGCGTGGAAGCCGTCCGCGGTGGTCGAGCCGACCGGCTCGGAACGGCGCCGGGGCGAGGTGCGGGCCCGGTGGATCGAGGCCCGGGCCCGGGCTCTGCGCGCCGTCCCCGAGCTCAGCGACCTGGAATTCTGAGGGCGTCGCCCCGCCCCTTCGACCTGTACCTGCGTTCAGTTCGCCCCGAAGGGTGCCGATAACGTGGGCCTGATGGAGCCCGCCCACTACGGGGAGGACAGGGCCCCGGACCGCGCCGGGCGTGTGTCCGGGGCGTGGCGCGCCCAGCCCGCCGAGGTCGGGCTCCTGGCCACCGTGGACGACGCCATCGCCCTGGGGCGGCGCCTGGTCGAGAACCTGAGCCAGGTCCTCCTGGGGACGCCCGGCGCCCTCACCGCCGCCGCCCTGGCCGCCCTGTCGGGGGGGCACCTCCTCATCGAGGACGTGCCGGGGGTGGGCAAGACCGTGCTGGCCCGGGCCCTGGCCGTGTCCCTGGGGGCCGAGCTGTCGCGCGTCCAGGGCCATCCCGACCTCCTCCCCTCCGACGTCACCGGGGTGTCGGTGTTCTCGCCCGACGCCGGCACGTGGGACTTCCGTCCCGGCCCCGTGTTCAGCCACGTGGTGCTGGTGGACGAGCTCAACCGCACCCCGCCCCGCACCCAGGCCGCCCTGCTCGAGACCATGGAGGAGCAGCAGGTGAGCGTGGACGGCGCGTCGTGGGCCCTGCCCCGGCCCCATCTGGTCATCGCCACCCAGAACCCCTTCTCCCAGCTCGGCACCTACCCCCTGGTGGAGAGCCAGCTCGACCGCTTCGCCCTGGCCACCGCCATCGGCTACCCCGACGCCGACACCGAGGCCCACCTGGTGCGCCACAGGGGGGGCAAGTTCGCCCTGGGGGAGCTGCACCCGGTGTGCACGGTGGCGCAGTGGCAGGCGGCCCAGCGGGCGTGCGAGACCGTGGACGTGGCCCCCGCCGTGGCCGAGTACGCCGTGGCCCTGTGCCGGGCCAGCCGCACCGCCGCCGGCATCCGCCTGGGCGCCAGCCCCCGCGCCGCCATCTGGCTCATCCGCGCCGCCCAGGCCCACGCCGTGGTGTCGGGGCGGCCCTTCGCCACCCCCGACGACGTGAAGGCGGTGGCCGTGGCCTGCCTGGCCCACCGCCTCCTCGCCGACGACGGGGTGGACCACGGTGTGGCCGTGGTCAGGGAGCTGCTCGACACCACCGCCGCCCCCCGGCCGTGACCGGGCCGGGCCGGGCCCGGGGCGCGGCCGGCGCCGGGCGCGCCGCCCGCCGCCCGGTGCTGCCCGTCCGTCCCCTCGTCCCGGTGGCCAGCTGCGCCTGCGTCCTCTTCGCCTGGGCCCTGGTGGCCCACAACAGCGGGGCGGGATGGGTCCAGGCCGTGGGCGACGTGCTGGGCGGCGTCCTCGTGGTGGGGCTGGTGGCTCCCGCCGTGGTGGTGGGCCGGGCCCGGGTCACGGTGCTCGAGTCCCCGACCGACGCCACGGCGGGCCTCCCGGCCGAGCTGGTGGCGGCGGCCACCACACGCCTGCGGGTGCGCCCCCTCGTCCCCTCCGGGCCCGAGGCCTTCGTGGGGCCCCGGCGGGGGTCGGCCTCGGTGGCGGCGACCCTGGTCGTGGTGCCCGACCACCGGGGGGTGGCCGAGCACGTGGTGCTCGAGGTGGCCTCGGCCGCCCCCTTCGGGCTCCTGTGGTGGCGGCGGCGGGTGGCGGTGGGCCTGCCCCGGCCGCTCGTCGTCGCCCCCCGTCTGGGACGGGCCCGTCCCGTGCGCCCCGGGCGCGACGACACGACGGGCGAGGGGGCGGGGCGGGTGCCGGCCCCGATGGGCGAGCCCCGGGGGGTCCGCCCCTACCGCCCCGGGGACAACCGGCGCTGGGTCCACTGGCCCGGCACGGCCCACAGCGGGCAGCTCATGGTGCGGGAGATGGAGGGTCCCGCCGCCGACCCCGTCACCGTCGAGGTCCGCCTGCCCGAGGGCGTGGACGAGGCCGAGCGGGCGGCCGAGCGGGCGCTGGGCACGGTCGTGTCCCACCTCGACCGCGGCACCCCCGTCCTCCTCGTGACGACCGAGCCGTCCGGGCCCCGCCGGGCCGTGGTGGCCGACCGCCGCAGCGCCGGGCGCCGCCTGGCCCGGGCCGTGCCCGAGCCGGTCCCGGGCCACCGGGGGCGGAGCGCCGCCCCGTGAGCGTCCTCGAGGCCGTGCGACGGGCCAACCGGCCCGGTCCCCCCGAGCACTCGGTGGTGCTGCGGGTGGCGTGCGCCGTGGCCGTGGTGAGCGGGATCGCCGCCTGCCACGCCGAGGGGGAGCTGTCGTGGGCCGCCAGCGTGAGCTCGGCCGTGCTGGTGGTGGCCGGCATGACCCTCTCCTACCGCACCCGCCGGCGTCCCCTCCCCTGGATCAAGCCCTTCCTGGCCGTGGCGGCCGTGGTCGCCTTCGTGTGGTTCTTCCGCCAGCTCACCAACCAGGCCCTCTACGACGTGACCACGGTCGAGGACCCGCTGGCCGTGCTCTTCGTGTGGGTCCAGGTGGCCCACGCCTTCGACGTGCCGGCCCGGCGGGACCTGGCCTTCTCGCTGGCCGGGTCGGCCAGCCTGGTGGCGGTGGCGGCGGCCCAGGCCATCGACATCTCGTTCGGGATCTACGTGGTGGTGTGGATGGTGGCGGGCATCGCCGGCCTCCTGGCCATGTGGAGCTCGGCCAGCCACGGGGGACGGCTGCAGGGTGCGGGCCTGGCGGCCACCTTCTGCGCCGTGGGCCTGGTGGGGCTGGCCGCCCTGGTGGTGCTGCCCGCTCCCCACGTGGCCGGGCGCATCGACTTCCCCACCGACCCCGGCACGGGCGGGGCCCTCCCCCATCCCTCCAAGCTGGCCGGCGACGGCCGCCTGACCCAGCTGGCCCAGCCCGGCAGCCCGGCGGGCCACACCCGGGTGGGTGGCTACCTCGGCTTCTCCGACCGCCTCGACACGGCCCTGCGCGGCGCCCTGGGCAGCACCGTGGTCATGCGGGTGCGGGCCGCCCGACCCTCGTACTGGGTGGGCGAGACCTTCGACACCTGGGACGGTGCCTCGTGGAAGGCGAGCGACGCGTCCAGCGCGGCCCAGGACCTCGACACCGGTTCGCCCTTCGTCCTGCCCGGCGCCGGGCCCGCCCCGGGGGGGTCGGGTGACCTCCAGACCTTCTACGTGGTGCAGTCCTCGCCCAACCTGGTGTTCCACGCCGACAGCGCACGCGAGGTGTGGTTCCCGGCCCACGACCTCTACGTCTCGAGCGACGACACCATCGTGTCGCCCATCGCCCTCGGCCCCGGCGCCGTCTACACCGTGCAGTCCGACACCGACACCCCCTCGACCGCCCAACTGCGCGCCGCGCCGGGCCCCGGCACCGATCCGGCCGGCCTCCTGGCACGCGACACCGGCCTCCCCCACCCCTACGCCCGCGCCGCCCGCCTGGCGGCGTCGGTGACGGCCCACGACCCCGACACCTACGACAAGGTCCAGGCCCTCATCGCCTGGATCGGGGCCCACACCCGCTACTCCACCGACATCCCGCCCCTGGCCCCGGGGCAGGACACCGTGGACGAGTTCCTCTTCGGGAACCGCACCGGCTTCTGCGAGCAGATCTCCACCGCCCTGGCCGTGCTCCTGCGCTCGCTCGGCATCCCGGCCCGCGAGGCGGTGGGGTACGTGCCCGGGCCCTACAACCCCATCACCGACCTCTACGACATCGAGGCCAGCGACGCCCACGCCTGGGTGCAGGTGTGGTTCCCCGGCTACGGATGGCAGAGCTTCGACCCCACGGCCGTGGTCCCCCTGGCCAACCCCTCGCCCGGCTCCGCCCTCCTCCACGACGCCGCCGGCGCCGTGCGCCGCCTGTCCTGGCCTCCCCTCGGGGCCGCCCTGGGCGTGGCCGCCGTCGGGGCCGTGGTCGTGGTGCGGCGCCGGCGCCGGCCCCGCACCTGGGCCGAGGCGGCGGCCCGCAGCATCGAGGCGGCGGGACGGCGGGTGGGGTGCCGGCGCCGTCCGGGGCAGACCCTGCACGAGCTGGCCGGGGACATCGACGGCGCCGCCGACGACCCCTCGGGGACGTGGACGGCCCTGGCCACCGTGGTCGAGGCCAGCGCCTACGGAGGCCACCACCCCGCCCCCGAGGACGCCCGTCGCCTCCTGCGCTCCATGCGGGCCATGCGCCGCGCCCTGCGCCCGGGCCGAGCCGGGGGCGGGCGCCGACCCACGGGCGGGCGCCGACCGCCGCCCGTGCCCGTGGGCGGGGGACTCAGGGCCGCCGGGCCAGGGCCTCGTCGAAGCTCGCCCCCTGCTCGAGAAGGGGGCGATAGCCCATGAGCTGGCGGGGGCGGCTGAAGCCCAGCGCCGCCGTGAGGCGCCCGGCCCGGCCGTAGAGGGCGACGAAGCGGCCCTCCTCGATGGCGCCGTCGACCACCACCACGTCGTCGTCGGGCCCGGGGTGCCCGATGATCTGGATCTTCACGTCGTACTGGTCGGACCACACGTAGGGCACGGGGACGTAGTCCTGGGACGCCTCGGGACCGGCCAGGAGGTTGCGGGCCGCCATGGCCCCCTGCTCGGCCGCGTTGGTCCAGTGCTCGATGCGGATCAGGGCGTCGACGGAGCGGTCGAACCAGCGGGCCACGTCCCCGGCCGCCACCACGTGGGGGGCGCAGTGCAGGGTGGGCCCGGCCACCACCCCGTCGGCCACCTCGAGGCCGCTCCCCTGGAGCCAGGCCGTGGTGGGGACCACGCCGATGCCCACCACCACCACGTCGGCGTCGAGGGTCCGCCCGTCCTCCAGGCGCACCCCCGTCACCCTCCCCGCCGTCGCCGGGGAGGCGCCCTCCCCGGTCACTTCGAGCCCGGCCACACCCACCCCGGTGTGCAGGGCCACGCCGTGGTCGGCGTGCAGGGCGGCGCAGGCCCGGCCCACCACGGGGCCGAGGACGCGGGCCAGGGGCACGGGCAGGGCCTCCACCACGCTGACCTCGGCTCCCAGGCCGGCGCAGGTGGCGGCCACCTCGGAGCCGATGAACCCCGCCCCCACGACCACCATGCGGACCCCCGCCCCGGCCGCCGCCGCCAGGGCCAGGGAGTCCTCCACGGTGCGCAGGGTGTGCACCCCGGCCACCCCGGCGGTGTCGGGGAGCCGGCGGGGCTGGGCCCCGGTGGCGATGACGGCGCCGTCGAAGGCCACGGAGGTGCCGTCGTCGAGCTCGACGACCCGGCCCTCGACGTCGAGGGACACCGCCACCCGTCCCAGGCGCAGGTCGAGGTCGAGGGCGGCCAGCTTGTCCGGGGCCCGCAGGGCGATGCGGTCGCGGTCCCAGGTGCCGGCCAGGAACTGCTTGGACAGCGGGGGGCGGTCGTAGGGGGGGTGGGACTCGGCCCCCACCATCACGACGGGTCCGGTGTGTCCCTCGGCCCGCAGCGCCTCGGCGGCGCGCAGCCCGGCCAGGGAGGCGCCGACGACGGCGACGGTGGCGGTGCGATCCAGAGCCATGGCGGGCGAAGCTACCCGGGCCCGGGCCTCACGAGCCGAACATGGTCATCCACTGCTCGGGGCTGTGCAGGCGGAAGACGTAGTTGCGCCGACGGGTGTCGCCCATGGTGGCCGAGGGCTCGGGCGAGTACAGGTGACCGGGGTAGAGGACGGTGTCGTCGCCGAAGCGGGCCAGCCGTGTCATGAGCGACTCGTACATCTGGGCCGGGTCCCCGCCCGGGAGATCGGTGCGGCCGCACCCGTCGAGGAAGAGGGTGTCACCCGCCACCAGTCGGCCGTCGACCGAGAAGCACTGGCTGCCCGGGGTGTGGCCCGGGGTGTGCACCAGCTCGATCTCGACGTCGCCCACGCCCACCGTGTCGCCGCTGGCGTGGGCCACCAGGTCGGCCTGGCCCAGGCCGGTGGCCCGCACCACCCACGGCACCTCGTCCCGCTGGACGTGGACCGGGACGGACACCGCACCGAGGAGGTCGGCCACCCCCTCGATGCGGTAGCCCATGAGGTCGCCCCCGACGTGATCGGGGTGGAAGTGGGTGGCGAGCACGCCGCTGCAGCGCATGCCGTCGGCGGCCAGGGTGTCGAGCAGGGTGGCCACGTCGTAGGCGGGGTCGACCACGACCGCCTCGCCCGCGGCGCGATCGCCGATGAGATAGGAGAAGTTGACCATCTGCCGGGCCACGGGGTCGTCGGCGGCGAAGTCGCGGCCCGAGAGGAGCTGGCGGAAGTACAGGCGGTCGTCGGCCATGGCCGCAATCTACCGGGCACCCCCGGGGCCCCGGGAAGCCGGGCCGGGAGGCGTGGGGGCCGGGGCCTACAGTGGGTCCGCCGACGCGGCGGGGGACGGCAGGGGGCGAGGAGCGCGGATGGGGTTCGACGGCGTGGCCGACATGTTCCGCCGCAACGTGGCCGAGCACCCCGACACCACCATGTTCCGCGTCGAGGGGCGCAGCGTCAGCTGGGCGGAGCACCACGCCCGGGCGGCGGCGGTGGCGGGGGCCCTGGCGGGCGAGGGGGTGGGCCCGGCCGACCGGGTGGCCTTCCTCGACCACAACGGGCTGGCCTATTTCGAGGTGCTGTTCGGCGCCGCCCTCACCGGAGCGGTGTCGGTGGCGGTGAACTGGCGCCTGGCCCCACCGGAGATGGCGGCGGTGATCGACGACGCCCGGGCCGCCGTCCTCGTCCTGCACCCCGAGTTCCTCCCCTGCCTGGCGGCCATGGGGAGCGCCCTGCCCTCGGTGCGTCGCATCGTCGTCCTCGACGACCCCGCCCATGCCCCCGTGGATGATGCCGGCGGCGGGCCGGTGGAGTCCCGGGCCGCGGACCGGGCCCGCCGGGTGGGCTACGAGGACTGGCTGGCCCGGGGCCGGCCGGCCGACCCCGGCCACCGCAGCCGCCCCGACGACGTGGCCCTGCAGCTCTACACCTCGGGCACCACGGGACTGCCCAAGGGCGTCATGCTGGCCGAGCGCAACATCGCCGCCATGCTCGACATCGCCGCCGGGGACGCCTTCGGCATCGACGCCGACACCGTCAGCCTGGTGGCCATGCCCCTGTTCCACATCGGGGGCTCGGGGTGGGCCCTGAGCGGCATGTCGCGGGGCGGGGTCTCGGTGCTCCTGCGCCACATGGACCCGGCCGTCCTCCTCGGGCTGGTGGCCACCGAGCGGATCACCCACGCCTTCCTGGTCCCCGCCGTCCTCATGGCCCTGCTGGCCACACCGGCCACGGCGACGACGGACCTGTCCAGCCTCGACACCGTCTTCTACGGCGCCTCCCCCATCGCCGCGGACGTCCTGGTGCGCTGCCTGGAGGCATTCGGGTGTCGCTTCGCCCAGGTCTACGGCATGACCGAGACGACGGGCGCCATCGTGCAGCTGGCCCACGAGGACCACGACCCGGGCGGGCCCCGGCGCCACCTCCTGCGGGCGGCGGGCCGGCCCCTGCGCCAGGTCGAGCTGCGCATCGTGGACCCCGACACCCAGGCCGTGCTCGGGCCCGGGGCGGTGGGCGAGATCGAGACCCGCTCCCCCTTCACCATGGCGGGCTACTGGGACAAGCCCGAGGAGACGGCCCGCACCGTCGTCGACGGCTGGCTGCGCACCGGCGATGCCGGCTACCTCGACGACGAGGGCTACCTCTTCCTCCACGACCGCATCAAGGACATGGTGGTCTCGGGGGGCGAGAACATCTACCCGGCCGAGGTCGAGAACGTCCTCCTGGCCGTGCCGGGGCTGGCCGACGCCGCTGTGATCGGCGTCCCCGACGACACCTGGGGCGAGACCGTGAAGGCGGTGTGCGTGGCCGCCCCGGGGACGGTGCTCGAGGCATCCGAGGTCATCGCCTTCTGCCGGGAGCGCCTGGCCCACTACAAGTGCCCCACCTCGGTGGACGTGGTGGAGGCCCTGCCCCGCAACCCCTCGGGGAAGGTCCTCAAGCGCCAGCTGCGCGAGCCGTACTGGCGGGGCCACGAGCGACGGATCCACTGAACCGGTGACCTCGACCCTCGACGAATCCGCCCTCGACGCCCAGCTCGTGGCCGTGCTGGGGTCACCCGAGGGCCGGGCCGATCCCTATCCCGGCTACGCCGTGCTGCGCGAGGCCACCCCGGTCTTCCGCAGCAGCCTGGGGAGCTGGGTGGTGACGCGCTTCGAGGAGTGCCACCAGGTCCTGCGCCGGCCCCAGTTCGCCAAGAGCACGGGGACCGACGAGATGGCCAGGCTGCGCCGCCAGCGCTGGAACATCCCCCCGGCCGAGGCGGCCGAGGTGGCCGCCTTCCTCGAGGGGCGCCGGTCGATGCTCTCGCTCAACCCGCCCGACCACACCCGCCTGCGGGGTCTGGTGGCACGGGCCTTCACCCCCACCACGGTGGAGGCCCTCCGGCCCCGGGTGGAGGCGCTGTGCGACGACCTGCTCGACGAGCTGGCCGACCACGCCGCCGGCGGTGCCGCCGTCGACGTCATGGCCGTCCTGGCCTTCCCCTTCCCGGTCTCGGTCATCGGCGAGCTCCTGGGCGTCCCCCGGGCCGACCGCCCGCAGTTCCAGGACCTGGTGCGGGTCGCCACCGCCGTCCTCGAACCGCTGTCGACGCTGGAGGACCTCCGGGCCTCGGTGGCGGCCCGTCGCACCATGGAGGGCTACTTCACCGCCCTGGTGGCGGAGCGCCGCCACGACCCGGGGGACGACCTGCTGTCCGAGCTCGTCGCCGTCTCCGACGGGAGCGACCGGCTCTCCGAGGAGGAGGTGGTGACGACCGCCATCCTCCTGTTCGCGGCCGGCTTCGAGACCACCACCAACCTGATCGGCAACGGCCTCCTGGCCCTGCTGCACCATCCCCGGGAGCTGGACCGACTGCGGGCCGGCGCCGGCGACCCCGGCACGGTGGCGCGGGCCGTGGAGGAGCTGCTGCGCTTCGACAGCCCGGTGCAGCTCGACACCCGGGTCACCACCGCCGCCGTCGACCTGGCCGGCCGGCGCATCCCGGCCGGGGACACGGTGATGACCCTGCTCGGCTCGGCCAACCGCGATCCCCGGCACTTCTCCCGGCCCGAGCGCTTCGACATCGGGCGGGACGAGGGCCCGCCCATGAGCTTCGGCAGCGGCATCCACCACTGCCTGGGCGCCGCCCTGGCCCGGGTCGAGGCCCAGGTCTGCTTCGGGCGCCTCCTGCGGCGCTTCGCCGCCGCCGAGCCGGGGGGGCCGGTGGTGCGCCGCGACACGGTCACCCTGCGCGGACCCCTGCGCCTCCCGCTCCTCCTCAGGGCGGCCTGAGCGTCTCGGTCCCCGGCGGGGCCGGGGTCAGAAGAGCTGCTCCTCGTCGTCCTCGGGACCGGCCTCCCCCTCACCCGTGCCCCCCTCCCCGGCGGAGCGCCCGGCCGCCTCGAGCTTGGGGACGAGCGCCTCGACCTGGGTGCGGGTCTTGCGGATGCGGCGGTCGAGCTCGTCGACGATGGCCGTGGCCCGTTCGAGCTTGGCCACGAGCTGGTCCACGTCCACCTCGCTGCGCTCGAAGAAGGCCACGATGCCGTCGAGCTCCCGGCTGGCGGCCGTGAAGCTGAGCTCGGCCACGGGCGTCCCGGGCTCGGCGTCGGGATCGGGGTCGGGGCTCACGATGCCTCCTCTCCGCCGGCGCCGGCGGGCGCCGGTGGGGCCGGGGCGGGCGTCACGGTCTCGACCACCGAGGCCGCCGTCCCGTCGGCGAAGCGGGTGACGACGGGCCGCCCCGGGGCCAGCTCGGCCACCGACCGCACCACGGCGCCGTCGGGGCCGAGGGTGATGGTGTAGCCCCGCTGGAGCTGGCGCTCCACGTCGTAGGCGGCGAGGAGCCGGCGCCACGAGGTGACCCGGTCCTGGTGGCGGTCGACGGCGACGCCGGCGCTGGCGCCCAGGCGCGTCGCCCGCCGCTCCACCGCCGACCCCGCCGCCGCCAGCTGGCGCCGGGGCGCCACGACCAGGGCCGAGGCCCGGGTGCGGAGGCGATGGGCGTGGCGGTGGAGCTGGCTGTGGGTGGCGCTCACCAGGAGCGAGCGCGCCGCCGCGTCGCGCTGGGCGGCGGCGTCGAGGGCCCCGCCCGCCAGCCGTCCCACCCGGGCGGCGGACTCGGCCACCGAGCTCCACCACTGGGCCACCAGCCGCACCAGTTCCTGGCCGCACTCGGTGGGGGTCACGAAGGCCTGGTGGGCCACGATGTCGGCCAGGGACTGGTCACCGGTGTGGCCGATGCCGGTCCACACCGGCAGGGCCGAGGTGGCCACGGCCCGGGCCACGAGCTCGTGGTCGAAGGCGGCCAGATCGGCCCGCGACCCCCCGCCCCGCACCAGCACCACCAGGTCGTTGTCCGAGGCCGATGCGGCGGTGAGGGCCCGGGTGATCGAGGGTGGCGCTCCCGCGCCCTGGACGTTCGCCTCGTAGAGCACCACGGCGAAGTCCCAGGGCGAGGTGCGCAGCTGGCCCTGGAAGTCCTTGAACCCCTCCGACTTGGAGCTGGCCACCAGCGCCACCCGCAGGGGGACCGGCCCGAGGCGCCGCTCCTTGTTGCGCCGGAGCAGGCCCTCGTCCTCGAGCGCCTTGAGCAGGGCGGCACGGCGGGCGGCCATGCGCCCGAGCAGGGCGCTCACGTCGAGCTCGGCCGCGATGAAGTTGATCTGGGCCTTGGGGGCGTAGAACTCGACCCGGCCCCGGAGGACGACGACCATGCCCGGCTCGAGGGCGATGCCCTGGCCGGCCAGGGTGGCCTTGAGCGGGCCCCAGGTCCGCCCCCAGCAGTTGACCTTGAGCACGGCCGCGTCCCGGCCCCGGCCGGCGTCGGGGTCGACGAGGTCGATGTAGCAGTGGCCGGTGCGGTCCGAGATGCTCTGGATCTCGCCCCGGACCCACTGCTGGTGGCCCCGGGGGAAGGCCGAGGTCACCGCGGCCTGGACCTGGCGGTAGAGGGCGGTGATGGAGAGGGCCTCGGGGGGCTCGTCGAAGGGCAGCCGGTCGGCCGCGGGCTCCATGGGCAGCCACCCTAGCGACGGGGACGGGCGGCGCCGGCGGACGCCAACGGCACGAGCGGCATCAGGCCTGGCAGACTGGGGGGGACGGTGAGTCGGCCGGGTGGCCGCGGCACGGGTCCGCCTCCGGGCGGGGACCGTGTCGAGGAAGGTCGGGGCTCCGCAGGGCAGGGTGCTGGCTAACGGCCAGTCGGGGCGACCCGAAGGACAGTGCAACAGAGAGCAGACCGCCGATGGCGGGCTCCGGCCCGCACAGGTAAGGGTGAAACGGTGCGGTAAGAGCGCACCAGCGGTCGGGGTGACCCGGCCGGCTCGGTAAACCCCACCCGGAGCAAGGCCGAACGTGGGACATGGGTGGCCCGCCCGCCCCGGTACACCCGGGGCAGTCCCCTGGTAGGCCGCTGAGATGGATGGCCACCTCGCCCCTCGGGGCGAACAGAACCCCGCCTACAGGCCGACTCACCGTCCTTCGGCCTGTGACCAGGGCTTTCAGCCGAGTGACGCCGCCCCAGACCGCGGCCAGACCGCGGGACCGAGCATCGAGTCGACCGCTTCGCGGGTTCGGTCCTCGGAGTCGGGCCATGAATGGGCGTAGGTGTCGAGGGTCTCGGTGGCACTGGCATGGCCGAGTCGAGCCTGCACGGTCTTCACCGATTCGCCGTGGCGGATCAGGAGGCTGGCGTCGTCGAGCACCAACTGAAGTCGTCTATTCCGTACGTCGCCGTCTGCAGCAGTTCCATTCCGTTCGCGAAGCTTGAAACCGGAGTTGAGAATTGCTTCAGAATCTTGTCGGCTCCGTCTCTCGCTACCCGCAAGGGTCACACGTGAATCGGTGTCGCCATGCGGATTGCTCCTGGCCCACGCCCGAGACCCACCTACCGGACCAGGTGGGGTGAGGGCCGCATCACCCCTGCCATGTCCGGATCCACCCTTCGAAGCGCCGGCTCGCGTATCGCCCTCGAAACTCCCCAGGCGGTCATGTTCCGAACCCCGCCCAGTTATGGTGCGGCCGGGACACACTGCCGAGTGGCCCCGGTCGACCAGGTTCTCCTGGCGACTTCAACGATTGGGCCACGCGCGACCTCCGGACTTCCGGATTCCCCACTGCCCTCGCAGGTGCCTCTCAGCCCCGGTCGAGAACGGCACACATACAGCCGGTCCGGATGGAGGCACAAGAAGCGTCATCAGCGCCCATCCGGGATGGCTTGAGTCCCCGGATCGCTGGATCCAATCCTTCGTGTGAATCCAGCATCCGAAGACTACAATCCCAGCCAAGGGCGAGTGAACGGGGGTTCCTCGATGCTCAAGCAACGGCGGAAGGTATTTGCCAAATCATCGAGTCTGCTCTTCTCCCGTTGCGCGGTGACGCTCGCGCTCGGTTTCGTTGTTGTCACTCTGACGACCTCGCAAGCATCGGCAGTGACTCGGGGGCCCGAGTGGGCTAATGGCTCGGTGAGTTGCTCGTTCTCGGCCACGGTGAGGTTCACACCACCCCTAACGCGGACTGGGGGTGGCACCCGGCGATCCAACGTAAAGGCCAAGCTGTCGGGCTGTAAGACGTACGGCTACATCTACGACACGACCGTGCACGCGGGGAGGTTCTTCGGATCGTTTGCCCGCAGCCCGATCGATTGCAAGACGCTGTCTGTCACCGGTGCCTCTCTGACGGCCTTGGCCCGATGGGCCAACGGAGATGACAACGGCCCAGCGAGGTTTCATCAAAGCGTCATTGATGACAACGTTGTCGATGGGTCATTTGCAGGTACCGCAAGACTCGCCATAGACTCGTCCACGCCTGCCTCAGTGTGCGCCACCGGCGAGGTCAGATCGGCAACAGTGACAGGGACCCTCACCGTCGGGCCCTCGTGTGGTCCTGGTACCGCTCCGCTCACGATCTACCCCATCGCGCCCGGCCCTATGTGTGGCGGTGACTATAACCCTCTGGACATCACAGCCGGACCCGACGACGCGATGTGGTTCACCAACAGCATCAGCAATACGATCGGGCGGATCACGACATCGGGCGTGGTGACGCTCTTTCCGCTCCCTGCGAACAGCGGTGCCAGTGTGATCACCGCCGGTCCCGACGGCGCCATGTGGTTCACCACCAGTGGTGGCATCGGGCGGATTACTTCCGCAGGGGCTGTGACCCTATTTCCTGTTTCGGGCGAGGTGGACGGAATCACGGCCGGTCCCGATGGCGCACTCTGGTTCTTCACCCGCGCCGTTCTTTCCAACGGGACCCAAGGCACCACCGGACAGTACATCGGTCGGATGACCACCACGGGGGCGATCACCAAGTACACAGACCCGGGCATTGGGCCCGATATCGCCAATATCACCGCCGGTCCCGACGGCGCGTTGTGGTTCGCCAACTTGTCCGGCAACCCGGCCGATAGCTCCATCGGGCGGATCACGACCTCGGGAAGCGTGACCACGTACTCCGGCCCGAGCATTCAGGCCCCGATTGACATTACTCCAGGTCCCGACGGTGCCCTGTGGTTCGTCAACTGGAGCAGCTCCATCGGGAGAATCACCACCTCGGGGGTCGCGTCCTCTTATAGCGGTCCCAAACTCAATGGTGTGCAAACGATCGCTGCGGGTCCCGACGGTGCGATCTGGTTCGCGAACTACTCGGGGCCGTCCGCTGTTGGGCGCATGACAACGTCGGGCGTGGTGACGAACTACTACACCGATCCAAGCCTGGATCTTCCGTGGATAATGACTGCTGGCCCTGACAACGCCGTCTGGTTCACGGACACCGGCAACGACACCATCGGGCGAGTCGCTGCTCCATAGGACAGCGAATCGACGTAGCCTCGCCATAGCTACCTCCGTCGGACCAGGCCGTGTTGTGACCCCGGTTCGCCGAGTACTTCACCTCCGTCAGCATTGACCTGACCATTCGAAAATGGCGGGTTCAGGGTGGCCTCACCCGCGGTATCTGGGCGAAGAGCCCAGGCGGGATCACCCGCGCTCGGATGGGGATCCAATGCCGCTCGGGAGCTTCCCCCCTCGACGCAGATCCGGCGGGCTATCCGGGATCGGCCGGCGTCGCCAATATGGACGTCGTGACCATCATCGTGGGATGACCCGTAGAGGTTACGTCCAAGGCCGCCAAACTGGGCTGAGGCCCATCCGAATCCCCCGAATACGCGCTATCTCAGTAAGTCCAGGCGGTGAGCAAGAGCCGGACCGATAGCTCGTACCGGATGGTGATCGCAGGAAGGGCCAATGCTCTACTCCATGGGCGCGAGGCTCGGAATTGAACCCGCGAGAAAGACGGCCGTCGATGGAACCGCAGCCAGCGATCTCGTCTTCGGGTAAGAGCGGATTATGCAGCCCAAGCAAGCAAGCTCGGCGCCACCTATCGCAGTACGAATGCGTCTGACCACCCTGGCCTGTGGACTGAGTGGAAAGGTGTGCTCGGGCATGGAACCATTTCTCGCCGAACAGTGCTAAGCGGGTCAGCCTCCCGAGCCTGGCAGAACTACTGCGACCGCCGAGGTCACCCCCAT
>DATJOV010000394.1:0-5402 GCA_035506735.1 Acidimicrobiales bacterium
GTCCAGTTCTCGGCCACGAGGCGCTGGGCCAGGCCCAGGGGGGGGCGCCGCCCCCGGCGCCCCCGGCACACCAGGGCGTGGAGGGCGTCCTCCACCGGGTCCTTGCTGTTGGCCACGCCCGGCCGGGGACGGTCGTCGGGCTCGGGCCAGAGGTTGGCGGTGGCGCTCGAGCCCCCGAGCTCCAGGGGGACGAGGTGGTCGAGCTCGTAGGCCGAGGGGGGCCCGCCCTCGCCGTAGGCGGCCAGGGCCCGGCGCTTGTCGGGCTCGGTGAGGGCCTCGGGGGGCCGCAGGCGCGCACTCCACCCCGGGCGGCACACCGTGGCGGACGCCCCGGCCCGGTCCACGGCGGCGTCGACGGCGCCCGGGGTGCAGCGGGGATCGGGCAGGACCATGCCGTCGGCGGCCCGCCTGGTGTGACACGACCGGGGCGGGGCCACGGGACCGGCCAGCCCGGCGGCGTCGAACCCGGGGCCGGCGCTCACCACCATCCCTCCGGCGCCGACGGAGCCGGCCCGGCCCGTCCCCGGGGGCCGGGCCCCGCCGTGGTGGGCGCCGGCCAGTGCCACCGCCACGCCGGCCAGGCCCAGGACCCCGGCCACGGCGGCCGGTCGCAGGGCCCGGGCGCCTCGGAGGAGGGGGGCGGGCACGGGCGGGACGGTACCGGGGCGCTGTGTCGGCCCCCTCGACCGGGGAGTGGGGTCGCCGGTAGCGTCGGTCCGGCTCATGACCTCCACCCGCCACGACCATCCCCGGGCCGACGAGCTCCCGCCGCCCCGCACGGTGGAGGTCGCCCCCGCCGTCTACGCCTACATCCAGCCCGACGGGGGGTGGTGGATCAACAACACCGGCTTCGTGGTGGGTGGGCGCACCGTGCTGTGCATCGACACGTGCGCCACCGAGCGCCGCACCCGGGCCCTCCTGACCGCCGTGGACGCCGCCGTCGCCGCCCGGTCGGTGGACGGGGCCCGTCCCGTGCGCCTGGTGGTGAACACCCACGAGCACGGCGACCACACCAACGGCAACTGCCTCGTCCCCGGGGCCACCATCATCGGCCACCGGGCCACCCGGGCCGCCATCGAGGCGGCGGGCATCCTCCGCCCCGAGGGCCTGTGGGAGCCGGTGGAGTGGGGGGCGCTCGAGCCCGCACCCCCGGTGGTCACCTTCGAGCACCACCTCGAGGTGTGGGTCGACGACCTCCCGGTGGAGCTGCACCACGTGGGCATCCCGGCCCACACCACGGGCGACGTGGTGGCCTGGATCCCCGAGCACCGGGTGCTGTTCGCCGGGGACCTCCTCTTCAACGGGGGCACGCCCTTCGTCCTCATGGGCTCGGTGACGGGGTCGCTCCTGGCCCTGGACCGCCTGTGCGAGCTCGACCCCGAGGTGGTGGTGCCCGGGCACGGGGAGCTGTGCGGCCCCGAAGCGGTCGACACGGCCGGCGCCTACCTCCGCTTCCTGCAGGAGACGGCCGAGGCGGTCCGGGGGAGCGGGCTCACCCCCCTGGAGGTGGCCCGCCAGCTGGACCTGGGGCGCTTCGCCACGCTGCAGCACCCCGAGCGCCTGGTGGGCAACCTGCACCGGGCCATGGCCGAGTGCGCCGGGGCCCGTCCGGGCGAGCCCCTCGACGTGCTGGGCGCCCTGGCCGACATGGTGGCCTACAACGGGGGGCGGCCCCTCACCTGCGGGGCCTGAGCACCACCCCGGCCCGGTCCATGGCCGCCGTGGCCCGGGCCGTGGTGCGGGGGTCGACCCCGGCGCACAGGGCCAGGCGCACGGTGGTGGGGAAGCCGGCCCGCACGGCGTCGAGGGCGGTGGCGGCCACGCAGTGGTCGGTGGCCAGCCCCACCACCTCCAGGGCCTCGACGGCCCGGGCGTGGAGCCACGTCACGAGGAGGGTCTCGCCGTCGGTGGCCAGGGTCCCGGCGAAGCCGGAGTAGGCGGCGTCGTGGGCCCCCTTGCGGAACTCGGCCTCGCCCCAGCGGGCCATGGCCCCCTCCACGGCGGGGTGGAGCATGGCCCCGGGGGTGCCGGCCACGCAGTGGTCGGGCCACGTCTCGACGAAGTCGGGGGGCCGCCCCGAGGCGAAGTGGGCGCCGGGGTCGACGTGCCAGTCGCGCGTCCACACCACCGTCTCGTAGCCGTCCCCGGTCGCCTCGAGATGGGCCGCCACCGCCGCGGCCGTGGCGGCCCCGCCCGGAACGGGCAGGCTGCCCCCCTCGCAGAAGTCGCGCTGGAGGTCCACCACGACGAGGGCGGTGCGGGTCACGGCCGGGCCAGGCTGCGGCGCAGGCGCACCGTGGCCAGGGTGAGGAGGACGGCGGCGAAGGCGGCCAGCACCCCCAGGTCCGGGGCGATGGTGGCGAGGGTCCCGCCCCGGGCCACGAGGGCCGTCCAGGCGTCCACGGCCCAGGCGTGGGGGGTGAGGTGGCCCACCGTGCGAAGGGTGCCGCTCACGATGGACAGCGGCCACATGCACCCGCCCAGCATGCCCAGGGCGATGCCCGCCGTGGGACCGATGGCGCTGGCCTGCTCGGGTGTGCGGAACAGCGTGCCCGACACCACCCCGGCCCCGGCCCCCACCAGGGCCCACAGCACCATGAGCACCCCGGCGGCGAGGGGATTGCCCCACGACACCCCGAACGCCACCGCCCCCACCACCACGATGAGCCCCGTCTGCACCAGGGCCATGACCACGTAGGTGAGGGTCTCCCCCAGCACCACCGTCCCGGGGCGCAGGGGGGCCTCCATGATGCGGTCGTACATGCCGAGCCGGCGCGTCTCGATGATGACGGCCCCCGAGGCCACGGCGTTGATGAAGACGAAGAGGACGAGCTCGGTGGGGGCGCTGTAGCTGAAGCCCTCGGGCAGGGTGCTCTCCGAGGACTGGGCCGCCACGCTGCGCACCACGACCCTCGGCACCCCGGGGGCGAGGGCCCGGGCCCGGTCCAGGTCGGCGGCGAAGGTGCCGCCGGCGTGGGCGGTGGCGAAGCGCGCCGCCTGCACGGCCGCCCCCCGGGCCTCGACCACGGTGGAGACCGCCGTCACCGCCGCCTGCTGGGTGGTGTTGGCCTCCTCGGCCAGGACGGGGACGGTCACGGTGCGCCCCCCGGCCTCGGCCGAGCCCAGGCCGGCGGGGACGAGCACCCCGGCGCTCACCTGTCCCCGCCCCACCGCCGTGCGCAGCGCCGCCACCGAGGGGTAGCGGGTCACGCGCAGGTCCCCGGCCCGGTCCAGCTCGGCCACGAGCTCGGCCCCGGCCCGCCCCGCCCCCCGGTCGACCACGCCCACGTGGATGGCGGCGAAGCCCCGCACGGTGGCGCCCACGATGACGATGACGATGAGGGGCAGGACCACGATGAAGAACAGGGCCGTGCGGTCCCGCACGATGCGGCGCAGCGACACCCCGGTGATGGCCACGGCCCTCATGCCGTCACGGCCCGGGGGGCGAGGGCCACGCCGATCCCGCCCACCACGGCGCTGAAGGCGAGGATGGCCAGCACGGGCTCCACCACCGTGCCGAGCCCTCCCCCCAGGGTGGCCAGGTCGGTGAAGCCCCGCAGGGCCCAGCCGTTGGGGGTGAGGAGGGCCAGGCGCTGCATGGCGGCGGGCGCGGTGGCCAGGAACACGAAGTTGCCCCCCAGCAGCGCCAGCCCGAACACCACGATGGAGGAGATGCCCTCGGCCTGGCGCTGGGTGCGGGCCACGCCGATGACGAAGGCGGTGAGGCACACCACCGAGAGGACCAGGGCCAGGCACAGGACGCCGGCGGCGAGGGGGTCGCCCCAGTCGGCGCCGAAGGCCAGGGAGGTGATGAGGGCGATGGCCCCCAGGCTCACGAGCCCGTAGACGAAGACCGACAGGGCCTTGCCCACGATGATCTGGGCCGGGCGCACCGGGGCGGCCCGCATGCGCTCGATCATCCCCTGGGTGCGGTCCACGTAGAAGCTGCGGGCGGTGAAGCTCACGGTGAAGAGGAGGAAGAAGATGGCCATCCCCGGGGCGTAGTAGCTGATGACCCTGAGCTGGCGGGCCCCAACCGGGCGGGGCGGGCCGACTCGGGGATGCGCAGGCCCGCCGCCAGGGCCTCGAGCCCGGCCCGCCGGGCGGCGGGGGCCCCCGCCGCCAGGGCCGTGGCCACCGACAGGCGGTCGGCGTTGAGCTGGGCCACGAAGGACGCCGCCACGGCGGCGGTGATGTCCCCGGCCACGGTGTCGTCGACGTTGGTGACGGTGGTGAGGGCGTCGGGGTGGGCACCCTCGACCGAGGCCGAGAAGCCGGACGGGATGACCAGGGCGGCGTCGACCCGCCCCTGGCGCACGGCGGCCCGGGCGGCGGGGCCCGATGCCAAGGGGCGCACCGAGACGATGCCGCGCAGCCCCGGACCGCGAAGGGCGTCGACGATCCCGGCCGCCACCGGCCCCCGGTCGGCGTCCACCACCCCCATGGTGAGGTGGAAGTCGGTGGTGGCCCCGAAGGCCAGGCTCATGAGGGCGGCCACCCCGAGGGGGGCCAGCAGCCCCAGCACCAGGGCGGAGCGGTCCCGCAGGCGCTGGCGCAGGTCCTTGGCGGCGATCACCAGGACGGTGCGCACCGGGTCCTCATCGTCGTCACTCTCGCAGGGCCGTGCCGGTGAGGTGGAGGAACACGGCCTCGAGGTCGGGCTCGACCACGTCGACGCTGCGCACCGGCACCCCGGCCCCCTCGGCCGCCTCGATCAGGGCGGGGAGGATGCGCCGGCCGTCGGCCGCCACCAGCTGCACCCCGCCCTCGGCCACGGCGGCCTCCTCCACCCCGGGGACGGCCCGGCACGCCGCCGCCAGCCGCTCGAGGTCGCCGTCGGCACCGAGCGCGATGCGGTCGCGCTCGCCCAGGCGGGCCACCAGCTCGCGCCGGGTCCCCTCGGCCACGATGCGGCCGTGGTCGATGATGCCCACCCGGTCACACAGGCGCTCGGCCTCGTCCATGGAGTGGCTGGTGTAGAGCACGGCCATGCCGGCCCGGCCCAGGGCCTCGACCCGCTCCAGGATGGCGTGGCGGCTCTGGGGGTCGACCCCCACGGTGGGCTCGTCCAGCACCAGCAGGACGGGATGGTGCAGGAGGCCGGCGGCGATGTTGAGGCGGCGCTTCATGCCCCCCGAGAAGGTGTCCACCCGGTCGTCGGCCCGCTCGGCCAGGTCGGTGAGGTCGAGGGCCTCGCCCACCCGCTCCTCCAGGGCCGCCCCCCGCAGGGTGTAGAGGCGTCCCAGGAAGCGCAGGTTCTCCCGGGCGCTCAGGTCGGGGTAGAGGGCGATGTCCTGGGGCACGTAGCCCACCAGGCTGCGCACCTCGAGGTCGCGCTCGGCGTCGCGCCCGGCCACGGTGATGGACCCGGCGTCGGGGCGCAGGAGGCCGCACACCATCTT
>DATJOV010000395.1:0-10275 GCA_035506735.1 Acidimicrobiales bacterium
GAGGGCCTGGCGCAGCGGCACCAGGTCCCGACGGTACTGCCGATGGGTCTTCTCCACCACGTCGCGGGCCTCGGCCCGCACCACGTCCACCTGGGCCAGGACCCGCTCGAGCTCGGCCCGCAGGCGCTCCACCTCGGCCTCGAGCTCGAGGACGCGGCGCACGCCCTCGAGGTTGAGCCCGGCGGCGGTGAGGTCGCCGATGTGGCGCAGGCGGTCGATGTCGCGCGGCGAGTAGCGGCGGTTGCCCCCGTCGGTGCGCGACGGGTCGACCAGGCCGCGCCGCTCGTACAGGCGCAGGGTCTGGGGGTGGACGCCGGCCAGCTCGGCCGCCACCGAGATCACGTACACGGCCCGGGCGGCGCTCTCGGGGGCGGGGCGCGACGGGTGGGTGGGATCAGGCGCGGCCGTCATCGCCGGTCCTGACGTCGTCGGTGGGGCCGTCGCTGCGGCCACTGGGTCGGGCATCGTCGCTCACTCCGAGATGGCGTCGCGGCTCCTCGGCCGCCACGCGGGCGTACTCCTCCACCGCCGCCCGCTGGGCGTCGGTGAGCTTCTTGGGCACGGTGACCTCGGTGGTGACGAGGAGGTCCCCCGTGCTGTTGCGGCCCGAGCCCGGCACGCCCCGGCCCTTGACCCGGAAGGTCTGGCCCGAGGAGGTGCCGGCCGGGACCCGCAGGGTGACGGGACCGTCGAGGGTGGGGACGGTCACCGTCGAGCCCAGCGCCGCCTCGGGGAAGGTGACGGGGGCGGTCAGGGTGAGGTTGCGGCCCCGGCGCCCGAAGAGGGGGTGGGTCCCCACCCGGACGGTGACGTAGAGGTCGCCCGCGGGCCCGTTGGCCCGGCCGGCGGCACCCCGGCCCTTGACCTTGATGCGCTGGCCGTCCTCGACCCCGGGGGGGACCCGGACCTTCACCTCGCGGGTGCGGCGGGTCACCCCGCTCCCCCTGCACGTCTTGCAGGGCTTGTCCACCACCGTGCCCCGCCCGCTGCACTGGGGGCAGATGCGGCTCAGGGAGAACAGGCCCTGGTTGTCGTCGAGGGCGCCCCGGCCGTGGCACGTGGGGCACGTCACCGGGGACGATCCCGGGGCCGCCCCCGATCCCCCGCACGTCTCGCACCGGGCCTCGCCCGCCACGTGCACCGAGGTGGTCACGCCCCGCACGGCGTCCTCGAACGACAGGTGCAGCTCGGCCTCCACGTCGGCCCCGCGCCGGGGTCCGGCGTTGCGGGTGCGGCGCCCGCCCCCGAAGGTGGCCCCCAGGCCCCCGAGCAGGTCGCCCAGGTCGCCCAGGTCCTCGACCCGGAAGCTCGTCCCGCCCGGGCCCCCGAAGCCCCCCAGGCCCGAGGCGCCCAGGCGCCGGACCTCGTCGTACTCCTTGCGCTTGGCCCCGTCCCCGAGCACGTCGTAGGCGGCGCTGATCTCCTTGAAGCGGTCCTCGGAGCCGGGATTGGCGTCGGGGTGGAACTGCTTGGCCAGCTTCCGGTAGGCGCGCGTGATCTCCTTGTCCGTGGCCGTCGAGGAGACGCCCAGGACCTGGTAGTAGTCCTTCTCCAACCACTCGCGCTGGGCCACCACGGCGCTCAGCCCCTCACGCGGACCATGGCGGGCCGGATGACGCGGCCCTTCCAGCGGTAGCCGGCCCGCAGCACCCCGTCCACGACGGGCCCGTCGGCGCCGGGGCCACCGGGGGCGGCCTCGGCCTCCACGTGGTCCACGGCCTCGTGCATGGTGGGGTCGAAGGGCGCCCCGGGGTCGTCGATGCGCTCCAGGCCCTCCTTGGCCAGGGTGTCGACGAGGAGCCCCGAGGCGGCCAGCAGGGCCTTGCCCTCGGGGCTGGCCGAGCCCTGGCCCAGATGGGCCCGGGCCAGGTCCAGGGCGTCGAGGACGGGGAGCATCTTGGTCACGAGCTGCTCGGCGGCGCGCTCGAGGTGGTCGGTCTGCTGGCGCACCATGCGCTTCTTGTAGTTCTCGAAGTCGGCCTGGACGCGCCGCAGCATGTCGAGGTACTCGTCGCGCTCGCGCCGGACCGTGCCGAGGACGCCCTCCAGCTCCTCCTCGACCACCTCGGCGATCTCGGCCGCGTCCTCGACGATCTCCTCCGCCGCGGCGAACACGGCCTCGGCGTCACGACCCGGCCTGCTCCCGGGGGTGCCGGGGTCCCCGTCGTCCCGCCGACGCTCGTCGCCGGGACCGACGGGGCCGCCCGGGCCCGATCCGAGGGGGCTCATGCCCCGGGTTCGTCGACGATCTCGGCGTCGACGACCTCGTCGTCGGAGGACGAGGCACCGTCGCCACCGGGACCGCCGGCACCGGCCGACGGGCCGCCCTGGGACTGCGAGGCCTGCTCGTACAGGCGCTGGGTGAAGCCGTGGCTGGCGTTGACCAGCGCCTCGGTGGCGTCCTTGATCTTCTCCACGTCCGACCCGGCCAGGGCGTCCTTGAGCTCCTTCAGCCCCGACTCCACCTTGTCCTTCTCGTCGCCCTCGAACTTCTCGCCCTGCTCACGCAGGAGCTTCTCGGTCTGGTAGACGAGGGTGTCGGCGTTGTTGCGGACCTCGGCCTCCTCCCGGCGCCTGCGGTCGTCCTCGGCGTGGGCCTCGGCGTCGCGCACCATGCGCTCGATGTCGTCCTTGGCCAGCGAGGACTGGCCGGTGATGGTCATCGACTGCTCCTTGCCGGTGGCGGTGTCGCGGGCCGAGACGTGGACGATGCCGTTGGCGTCGATGTCGAAGGTGACCTCGATCTGGGGCACGCCCCGGGGGGCCGGGGGCAGGTCCACGAGCTGGAACTTGCCCAGGGTCTTGTTGTACATGGCCATCTCGCGCTCACCCTGCAGCACGTGGATCTCCACCGAGGGCTGGTTGTCCTCGGCCGTGGTGAAGACCTCGGAGCGCTTGGTGGGGATGGTGGTGTTGCGCTCGATGAGCCGGTGCATGACCGCACCCTTGGTCTCGATGCCGAGCGACAGGGGCGTCACGTCGAGGAGCAGGACGTCCTTCACCTCGCCCTTGAGCACCCCGGCCTGCACCGCCGCGCCCACGGCCACCACCTCGTCGGGGTTGACCCCCTTGTGGGGCTCCTTGCCCGTGAGCGACTGCACCAGGTCCTGGACGGCGGGCATGCGGGTGGAACCGCCCACCAGCACCACGTGGTGGATGTCGGACTTGGGGATGCCGGCGTCGGCGATGGCCTGCTCGAAGGGGCCCTTGCACGCCTCGACCAGGTCGGCCGTGAGCTCGTTGAACTTGGCCCGGGTGAGTTTGAGGTCCAGGTGCTTGGGGCCCTCGGAGGTGGCGGTGATGAAGGGCAGGTTGATCTGGGTCTCCTGCACCGAGGACAGCTCGATCTTGGCCTTCTCGGCCGCCTCCTTGAGGCGCTGGAGGGCCATCTTGTCGTTGGAGAGGTCCACGCCCTCGGTGTTCTTGAACTCGGTGACGAGCCAGTCGATGATGCGCTGGTCCCAGTCGTCACCGCCCAGGTGGGTGTTCCCCGAGGTGGACTTGACCTCGAAGACCCCGTCGCCGATCTCGAGGATCGAGACGTCGAAGGTCCCGCCCCCGAGGTCGAAGACGAGGACGGTCTGCTCCTTGTTCTCCTTGTCGAGGCCGTAGGCCAGGGCCGCCGCCGTGGGCTCGTTGATGATGCGCAGGACCTCGAGGCCGGCGATCTGGCCCGCCTCCTTGGTGGCGGTGCGCTGGGCGTCGTCGAAGTAGGCCGGCACGGTGATCACGGCCTGGGTGACGGTGTCGCCCAGGTAGGACTCGGCGTCCCTCTTGAGCTTCTGCAGGATCCGGGCCGAGATCTCCTGGGCGTTGTACTTCTTGCCGTCGATGTCGACGGTCCAGGACGTGCCCATGTGGCGCTTGACCGAGCGGATGGTGCGGTCGGGGTTGGTGATGGCCTGGCGCTTGGCCACCTCGCCCACCAGGACCTCGCCCGACTTCGAGAACCCGACCACCGACGGCGTGGTCCGGCTCCCTTCGGCGTTGGGGATGACGACGGGTTCGCCCGCCTCCAGGACGCTCACGACCGAGTTCGTGGTGCCGAGGTCGATTCCTACGGCCTTGGGCATGGGGGTGCCTCCGAATTCCGGGAGGACGCCGGCGCCCGCCGGAGCTCCTCCACCTCTGGGGTTGATCTGACTGTTGCCAGTATAGCGAAGTTGAGTGCTGGCGCATCAAGATTTTTCCGTGATGGCGTATCAAGATTACGGGCCGGGGGGCAGGGACGAATCACCTGGTCAGCAGGGGTGCCGCCCGGCCGGAGGGCGCCCGGGGTCACCCGGGGGCTTTCACCTGCCCCGTCGCGGTGGTTTCACGTCTAGCGTCTATGGCACCACGAAGCGTAACTTTCAGGTGGGCCAGGTGCTCGGAGAGAGGTCCGACGCCCTTCTCGCAGGAGCACCCCGGCCCGGGTGGCCTCTGCCCAGGACACCCTGTTGTGGCCCGCTGGGGGTTCGTGTGCTCCCCGCAGCGGGCGTCGACGACACCGCTGAGGCGGACGCCGTTCCGCCGGTCCGCCTCAGCGGTCGTCGCCCCGGCGCCGGGCCGGGCCGCCCCTGGTCGGAGCCACTCCCGGGGCCCCCTTGGCAATCAGACGTGACAACACGTCAGTCCGGCGTGACACGGGCCCCGGAAAGGGCGTACACTGTGGTCCTCCGGGATGGCACTGGGGGGCTCGCGGCGGAGTCGCATCGCGAGGGCGCAGGGATCCGCCCGCCACGATCCCTGCGCCCCTCCGCCCGCCCCCCGTCCCCCGGTTTCTCGGGGACATCCGCCGTCCCCGGGCTGCCCGGACCCTCCGTGGGGACGGGCCGCGCCCCGGGGGGAGCGAGAACCCCAGGGCTACGCTCGGGTTCGATGCCCGATCTCGTCCTCGTCCGCCACGGTGAGTCGGAGTGGAACGCCCGGAACCTCTTCACGGGGTGGACCGACGTCGACCTCAACGCCAAGGGCGAGGCCGAGGCCCGGCAGGCCGGGGTCCTCCTCGGGGCCGAGGCCGGGCTCGACCTGCGGGTGGTCCACACCTCGGTGCTGACCCGGGCCGTGCGCACCGCCAACCTGGCCCTGGAGGAGATGGGGCGGACCTGGCTCCCGGTGCGCCGGCACTGGCGGCTCAACGAGCGCCACTACGGGGCCCTGCAGGGCCTCAACAAGAAGGAGACGGCGGAGAAGTTCGGTGAGGCCCAGGTCAAGCTGTGGCGGCGCAGCTACGCCACCCCCCCGCCCGCCCTCGAGCCCGACGACGAGCGCCACCCCGTCCACGACCCCCGCTACCGGGGGATCCCCGCCAGCGCCCTCCCCGCCACGGAGTGCCTGGCCGACGTGGTGGTGCGCATGGTGCCCTACTGGGAGGACGCCATCGCCGGCGACCTCGGGCGGTTCGGGGCCGTCCTGGTGGTGGCCCACGGCAACTCCATCCGGGCCCTGGCCAAGTACCTGAAGGGGATCTCCGACGAGGACATCGTCGGCCTGGAGGTACCCACCGGGGTGCCGTGGTGGTTCCGCCTCGACGACGCCCTGGCGGTGGTGGACGACCGCCAGCTCGGGGATCCCGAGGCCATCGCCGCCGCCAAGGAGGCGGTGGCCCGCCAGGCGGGGTGACCTCCCGACCGGCCCGGCGCGCGCCGGGGGGTGGCGCGCCGGGCCGATCAGAGGTCAGAGCACGGGATCCGAGGGCGTCGCTTCCCCGTTCACCCGTTCGCACCCGCACGACCTGCTCTACGGGGACCACCCACACCTTGCCGTCCCCGATCTTGCCGGTGGCGGCGGTGTTCACGATGCCGTCGACCACCTCGTCGACCTGAGCATCGTCGACGAGGACCTCGACACGGAGCTTGGGGACGAAGTCGACTTCGTACTCCGCACCCCGGTACACCTCGGTGTGGCCACGCTGGCGCCCGAAGCCCTGGGCTTCGGTCAGGGTCATGCCCTGGACCCCCAGCGTCTTGAGGATGTCCTTCACCTCGTCGAGCTTGAAGGGCTTGATGACTGCCACGATCAGCTTCATGGTCTGATTGTTCCCTTTCGTCCCGACGGGCTCTACTGGCGCTCACCGATTGGTGGTGAGGGATCTGTCGCCGTCGGTGGTGACATGGACCCGACGCCGAGCCCAGCCATCTCGAAGGCACCTCCTCCTCCGGTACGGACGGCGAGTGTCTCCTCCGGGAACGCCTCCTCGTCGTGGATGGCCAGGTCGCCGACCTCGAGCACCTCGTCCTTGTAGCGGGCGCCACGGAGGAGCAGGCCGATGACCTTCATGAGGATGAAGGTGACCAGCGCCGACCAGAATATGACCCAGATGGCGGCCCGGAACTGTTCCCACAACTGGTGGGCGGACCCCGTGTACATGAGGCCGCTCACCGAGAACGGGGTGCAGGTCTTGGACGCCACGGAGTAGTTGGCCGTGTTGACCACCTGCCCCGCCTTGTTGAGTGTGCCACACCCCAATTCCAGCATGTTGGGATCGCCGAAGAGGCCCAGCATGAGGCCGCCGAAGAAGCCGGCGATGCCGTGGGTGTAGATGACCCCCAAGGCGTCGTCCACCTTGCTGAAGGGCCGCACCTTGGACAGGTAGTTCCAGGCCACCCACACGATGGCGCAGTCGATCACGCCGACCAGGATGGCGCCCCAGCCGTTGACCCAGCCGGCGCAGGGGGTGATGCCCACCAGGCCGCAGATCATGCCGTTCACCCCACCCAGGAAGGTGGGCTTCTTGGCCTTGCTGAACCAGGCGTCCATGCCCATCCAGGTGAGCACGCCCGCTGCCGTGGCGATGTTGGTGTTGACCACCGCCGCGGCGGCGTCGGCACCGGCGTAGTAGGGGTCACCGCCGTTGAACCCGTTCCAGCCCAACCACAGGATCCCGGCCCCGACGGCGGCCATGACCAGGTTGTTGGGCACGGAATGCTGTCTGTCCCTGGCCAGCCGGGGTCCGAGGACCCAGGCGGCCACGAAGCCCGACACCCCGGCCGACATGTGGATGACGAACCCGCCCGAGAAGTCGAGCGCCCCCTCCTGGGCGAAGTAGCCACCGCCCCACAGCAGGAAGGCGTTGACCCCGTAGACGAAGGTCGACCACAGGGGCACGAGCAGGCACCAGGCGCTGAACTTGATGCGCCCGAGCACGCTGCCCAGGAACAGGAGGGGCGTGATGGCGCCGAACACGAACTGGAAGTAGGCCAGCGTGTCGGTGGGGAAGTGGAAGGGGACCGCCGTGTTGGCCGCCGAGACCGCCTGCCCCTGTTCGTTGAAGGCGTTGGTGATCTGGCCCGGTTTGCCCACGAAGTTCTCGAAGAAGTGTTTCACCCATCCGACACCGCTCAACTGTGTCTGGACGCCGTTGTGCACCCCCCCTCCGAGTGAGGTGGCGCCGAAGCCCATCTTGTAGGTCCACAGGACCCAGGCGATGAGCACCAGGGAGAATCCGGCGAACATCATGGCCAGCACGTTGACGGCCCATTTCTTGGGCACGATCGAGGCGTACAGGACGGCCAGGGCCGGGAGGCTCATCAGGCCGACGAACGTGGCGGCGGTGATCTGCCACGTGTTGTCGCCCGTGTTGAGCCAGCTGGGGTACGGAACCGGGACGGCTCCGGCTAACAGGTGCACGGCTCGGAAACTCCTCTCTGTGTCGGGCGGCCGCACCTGGACAGGGCGGCACGCAGCACCGGGTGCGCCAGGTCCACAGCAGGGGTTCGCCTTGCGGGCCAAGGATGCAAGGCCGGCGTTTCGGCTCGGTCACGCCAGTGTTACCAACGCGTGAACTGACCCCGGAGGTCGTTTCGGCCCTGGTCAGAGGGTCCGGAACGCGACGGGCGCGACAGGCCCGACCTTGGCCCCGGCGCGACCGGTCACGATAACCTTGCGCGATGCACGAAGGCCCGCACCCCGTCGACGCACCGCCGCACCTGAGCCTGGGGCAGCGCCTCCTCCTGTCGCTCCCCACCCTGCGCCACACGCCCCGGGAGGACAGGGCCCCCCTGGGGGAGCGCTTCCGCTCCCTCGTCCTCAAGCCCCGGGACCCGGACGCGCCGCCGGCCACGCCCGTGCGCAGCGGGCCCCGCACCGAGGAGACGGTCGAGGGCGAGCTGCGCTCGGCCGACGACAAGGAGCGCATCATCGGCCTCATCGCCGCCCCTTTCGCGGCGGCCATCGGCCTCCTCGTGACCGGCACCCTGATCTCCCACGACCCCGCCGCCACCCTGGCCAACGGGGCTCTCAACCCCCGCCACGTGAGCGTGAGCCTCTACCACGACCTCACTCTGGTGACCCTGGCCCTGGCCGTGCTCATGCTGGGCTTCGCCTGGTTCCGCAAGCGCCTCTTCCTCGGGATCGTCACCGCCCTCTACGGGCTCACCATCTTCAACCTGCACTACTGGGGCTTCGGCGTGCCCTTCATCATGGCGGCGGCGTGGCTCCTGGTCCGCTCCTACCGCCTCCAGCGCGAGCTGCGCGAGGCGCGGGGGGATCTCCCCGTCCGGGGGGGCGGCAACCGGGCCGTGGCCCTGGCGGGCCGACCCGGCGCCAACAAGCGCTACACCCCGCCCACCCCCACCCGCCGGGCCCTCCCGGCCAGGCGGGAGAAGGAGCCCCGCCCGGGCTGAAGCAGGGCCGCGGCGTCCCGGCCTGACTATGGTCACGGCATGGCACGCCCGCACCAACTGGACCTGGGGAGCATCTGGCTGTTCTCGGCCTGCTCGGGGGCGCAGCTCCGCACCATCCGCAAGGCCGTCGACGAGATCACCGTCCCCGCCGGCAAGGTCCTGTGCGAGGAGGGAACCGTCGGCCGGGAGTTCTTCTTCATCGTGGACGGCACCGCTGCTGTGCGCCGGGGGGGACGCAAGGTGGCCAGCCTCCAGCCGGGGCGCTACTTCGGGGAGCTGGCCCTCCTCGACCGCAAGCCCCGCTCGGCCAGCGTGGTGTCCGAGACCCCCATGACCCTGCTGGTCCTGGAGCAGCGGCGCTTCAACGGCCTCCTAGACGAGATGCCCACCCTGTCGAACAAGCTCCTGGTGGCCATGTGCCAGCGCCTGCGCGACGCCGACGCCAAGGCCATCACCTGACCCACGCCGGCACCTGACCCAGGCCGGCACCTGACCCCGCCGGCCCGTGCGGGCGGGACCCGGTCAGTCGGGGGCGTCCCCGGCCGGGGCCGGGGCGGCGGCGGCCTGGAGGGAGGCCTCCACCACCTGGGAGAGGTCCAGGACCTTGACGTCGTCCTCCCGGGACCGGGCCCGGACGGCGTCGTCGAGCATGATGAGGCAGTAGGGGCAGGCCGTCGACACCACGTCGGCCCCGGTGGTGAGGGCCTCGTCCGTGCGCTCGAGGTTGACCCGCTTGCCCAGGCGCTCCTCCATCCACATGCGGGCCCCCCCGGCCCCGCAGCAGAAGCTGCGCTCCCGGCACCGCTTCATCTCGATCTGCTCCACCCCCGAGATGGCGTCGAGGACCGACCGGGGCTCGTCGAAGATCCGGTTGTGGCGGCCCAGGTAGCAGGGGTCGTGGTAGGTGACCTTGGCGTCCATGGCCCCGGGGGCCAGGCGCCCCTCGGCCACCAGGTGCCCGAGGAGCTGGGAGTGATGGATGACCTGGAAGTTGCCCCCCAGGTCGGGGTACTCCCGGGAGAGAGAATTGAAGCAGTGGGGGCACGAGGCGATGACCTTCTTGGCCCCTACCTCCTCCAGGGTGGCGATGTTGGCCTTCCCCATCTCCTGGTAGAGGTACTCGTTGCCCAGGCGCCGGGCCGGGTCCCCGGTGCAGGTCTCCCGGGGGCCCAGGATGGCGAAGCGCACCCCGGCCCGGTGCAGCATCCGGGCCGTGGCCTGGGTGGCCTTGCGGGCCCGCTCGTCCAGGGCCCCGGCGCAGCCCACCCAGTACAGGTACTCCACGTCGTCGGGGATGGTGCCGGCGACCACGGGGACCTCGAAGTCGAGGGCCTCGGTCCACTCGGTGCGCTTGGCCCCACCCAGGCCCCAGGGATCGCCCTGGTTCTCGATGTTGCGGAGCATGAGGCCGGCCTCGGTGGGAAAACGTGACTCCATGAGGACCTCGTAGCGGCGCATCTCCACGATGGTGTCGATGTGCTCGATGTCCACCGGGCACTCCTCCACGCACGCACCGCAGGTGAGGCACGACCACAGCACGTCGGGGTCGATGACCGTGGGGACCAGGGTGGGGGCCTCGGCCTTGGAGGCGGCCGCCGCCTCGGCCGGGTCGACGTGGGCCCCGAGCTCGGGCTCGGGCTTGTGGCCGATGAGGCGCGTCGAGGACTCG
>DATJOV010000396.1:0-3658 GCA_035506735.1 Acidimicrobiales bacterium
GACGAGATCGACCGGCTCCGCCACGCCACCACCTCGAGCCTGCTCCTGCGCCCCGACGTCATCGTGGTGGCCTCGGTGTCGTGCATCTACGGCCTGGGGTCGCCCGAGGAGTACAGCCAGCGCATCCTGGCCCTGCGCCCGGGCGAGCGCGTCGATCAGCGCCAGCTCCTGCGGCGACTGGTGGACCTGCACTACGACCGCAACGACGCCGTGCTCACCCGCGGCCACTTCCGGGTGCGGGGCGACACCGTCGAGCTCCACCCCGTGTACGAGGAGCAGGCCGTGCGCATCGAGCTGTTCGGCGACGAGGTCGAGCGCATCCGCACCTTCGACGCCCTGACCGGCGACACGGGCGAGGACCTGGAGGAGCTCGTGGTCTTCTCGGCCACCCACTACGTGGCGGGGGAGGAGACCATGCGGCGGGCCATCGCCTCCATCCAGGCCGAGCTGGCCGTGCGCCTGCGCGAGCTCCAGGACGCCGGCAAGCTCCTCGAGGCCCAGCGCCTGCGCATGCGCACCGAGCACGACCTCGAGATGCTGGCCGAGGTGGGGGTGTGCAACGGCATCGAGAACTACAGCCGCCACCTCGACGGCCGGGCCCCGGGGGAGGCCCCCCACACCCTCCTCGACTTCTTCCCCGCCGGCTTCCTCACCGTCATCGACGAGAGCCACGTGGCCGTGCCCCAGATCCACGGGCAGTTCGAGGGGGACCGCTCCCGCAAGGCGACCTTGGTCGAGCACGGCTTCCGGCTCCCCTCCGCCCTCGACAACCGCCCCCTCACCTTCGACGAGTTCAGCGCCAAGGTGGGGCAGGTGGTGTTCCTGTCGGCCACGCCCGGCACCTACGAGCTCGAGGTGTCGTCCCAGGTGGTGGACCAGGTCATCCGGCCAACCGGCCTGGTGGACCCCGAGGTCGTGCTCCAGCCCACCACGGGACAGATCGACGACCTGGTGGAGCGCATCCACCGCACGGCCGAGGCCGGGGGCCGGACGCTCGTGACCACGCTCACCAAGAAGATGGCCGAGGACCTCACCGACTACCTCCTCGAGCTCGGGGTGCGGGTGCGCTACCTGCACTCCGACATCGACACCATCACCCGCATCGAGCTGCTGCGCGACCTGCGGCTGGGGGAGTTCGACGTGCTGGTGGGGATCAACCTCCTGCGCGAGGGCCTGGACCTGCCCGAGGTCCAGCTGGTGGCCATCCTCGACGCCGACAAGACCGGCTTCCTGCGCTCGGCCTCGTCCCTCATCCAGACCATGGGCCGGGCCGCCCGCAACGTGGACGGCCTGGTGGTCCTGTACGCCGACACCGTGACCGACGCCATGCGGGAGGCCATCTCCGAGACCCAGCGGCGTCGCTCGCTCCAGCAGGCCTACAACGCCGAGCACGGCATCGACCCCGTCACCGTGCGCAAGGCCGTGACCGACATCCTGGCCCGGATCCGCCCGGCCGGGTCCGCCCCCACCGGGCCGGGCCGGGGCAGCCGGGGGGGACGGGCCCGGCCCGGGGCCACGGTGCGACCCGGACGGGGCCCGGCCCCGGGACGGGGGCCGGCCGGGGGGCGCACCGGCGCCGACGACATGGCCGACCTGCGCGACGTCCCCGTGGACGAGCTGCAGCGGCTGGTGGTCCGCCTCGAGCAGGAGATGCGCCTGGCGGCCGAGGAGCTGCGCTACGAGGAGGCCGCCCTGCTGCGCGACGACATCGCCGAGCTCCGCCTGGCCCTGGTCGAGGCCGACCCCGGCCCCGGACCGGCCCCGGTTCCGGCCCCGGTCCCCGTCCCGAGCCCCTGAGGGCCGGGACCCCCCTGTCGGTGGCCCCGCGGCCCGCCGGTAACCTCGGCCCGATGGCCGATCGATTGGTGATCCGCGGGGCGCGCGAGCACAACCTGCGCGACGTCTCCATCGACCTGCCCCGGGACCGGCTCATCGTCTTCACCGGGCTGTCGGGGTCGGGGAAGTCGTCCCTCGCCTTCGACACCATCTACGCCGAGGGCCAGCGCCGCTACGTGGAGTCGCTGTCGGCCTACGCCCGCCAGTTCCTGGGACAGATGGACAAGCCCGACGTGGACTTCATCGAGGGCCTCTCGCCCGCCATCTCCATCGACCAGAAGTCGGCCAGCCGCAACCCCCGCTCCACCGTGGGGACGGTGACCGAGATCTACGACTACCTCCGCCTCCTCTACGCCCGGGTGGGGCGGCCCCACTGCCCCACGTGCGGGCGGCCCGTGGCCCGCCAGACCCCCCAGCAGATCGTGGACCGCATCCTGGACCTGCCCGAGGGCACCCGCTTCCAGGTCCTGGCGCCCGTGGTGCGGGGGCGCAAGGGGGAGTACGAGGCCCTCCTCGACGACCTGGCCAAGCAGGGCTTCGCCCGGGCCCGGGTGGACGGGGAGGTGGTGGAGCTCTCGGCCCGCCAGGCCCTCACCCTGGCCCGGTACGAGACCCACACCATCGAGGTGGTGGTGGACCGCCTGGTGCGGCGCAGCGACATCCGCCAGCGCCTGACCGAGTCCATGGAGACGGCCCTGCGCCTGACCGACGGGGTGGCCGAGATCGGCGTGGTGCAGGAGGACGGGGAGGAGGAGCTCATCACCTTCTCCGAGCACCTGGCCTGCACCTTCTGCGGCCTGTCCTTCGAGGAGCCCGCTCCCCGCAACTTCTCCTTCAACTCCCCTTACGGGGCCTGCCCGGCGTGCGACGGCCTGGGGACCCAGTTCGAGGTGGACCCCGAGCTGGTCGTGCCCGACCCCTCCAAATCCCTGGACGAGGGGGCCATCACGGTGTGGGGCGGTCACCACAGCCGCTGGTTCGACCGCATCGTGGAGGCCGTGGCCGACGAGTACGGCTTCTCCACCTCCACCCGCTGGTCCAAGCTGCCCGCCAAGGCCAGGAAGATCCTGCTCGAGGGGTCGGGGCAGCGCACCGTGCACGTCCGCTACCGCAACCGCTACGGGCGCCAGCGCTCGTTCACCTCGCACTTCGAGGGCGTGGTCCCCTGGCTCAAGCGCCGCCACCGCGACTCGGACTCCGACTCGGTGCGGCAGTGGGCCGAGTCCTACATGCGGGAGGTGCCCTGCCCGACGTGCGGGGGGGCCCGGCTCAAGCCCGAGTCCCTGGCCGTGACGGTGGGCGACCGCAACATCTTCGAGCTGTGCAGCCTGTCGATCGCCCGGGCCTCGGCCGAGATCGCCACCCTCGAGCTGACCGAGCGCGACCACCTCATCGCCGACCGGGTCCTGCGCGAGGTGCGGGCCCGGCTCACCTTCCTCCTCGACGTGGGCCTGGACTACCTGTCCCTGGCCCGGGGCACCTCGACCCTGTCGGGGGGCGAGGCCCAGCGCATCCGCCTGGCCAGCCAGATCGGTTCGGGCCTGGTGGGGGTGCTCTACGTCCTGGACGAGCCCTCCATCGGGCTGCACCAGCGCGACAACCGCCGCCTCCTCGACACCCTGGTGCGCCTGCGCGACCTGGGCAACACCGTGATCGTGGTGGAGCACGACGAGGAGACCATCCGCGAGGCCGACCACGTGGTCGACATCGGCCCCGGGGCGGGGGAGCACGGGGGCCAGGTCGTCTACAGCGGGGGGGTGAAGGGCCTCCTGCGGGCGGCGGGCAGCGTGACCGGCGCCTACCTCACGGGCAAGCGCGCCAT
>DATJOV010000397.1:0-13274 GCA_035506735.1 Acidimicrobiales bacterium
CGATCGGGAAGCCGGTGGCCTTGGACGCCAGCGCGCTCGACCGGGATACCCGCGGGTTCATCTCGATCACCAGCCGGCGGCCGTCAACGGGGGACAGGGCGAACTGGATGTTGGACCCGCCCGTCTCCACCCCCACCCGGCGGATGCAGGCGAAGGCGTCGTCCCGCATGGCCTGGTACTCCACGTCCGACAGCGTCTGGGCCGGCGCCACGGTGATGGAGTCCCCGGTGTGCACCCCCATGGGATCGAGGTTCTCGATCGAGCACACCACCACGCAGTTGTCGGCCCTGTCGCGCATCACCTCGAGCTCGAACTCCTTCCATCCGGCGATGGAGCGCTCGATGAGGATCTGGTGCACGGGGCTGGCGGCCAGGCCCTCGGCCGCCACCCGGGCCAGGGTGGGGCGGTCGTCGGCCGTGCCCGTCCCGGCCCCCCCCAGGATGAAGCTGGGGCGCACCATGAGGGGGAAGCCGATGCGCTCCCCCACCGCCATGGCCTCGTCCAGGGAGTGGGCGAAGCCCGACGCCGGCACCTCGAGGCCGATCTCCTCCATGGCGGTCTTGAAGCGGTCCCGGTCCTCGGCCGTGACGATGGCCTCGGCCTTGGCCCCGATGAGCTCCACCCCGTAGGCGTCGAGCACGCCGTTGCCCACCAGGCCCATGGCCAGGTTGAGCCCGGTCTGCCCTCCCAGGGTGGGGAGCAGGGCGTCGGGACGCTCGCGCTCGACGATGGCGCTCAGCACCTCGACGTCGAGCGGCTCGATGTAGGTGCGGTCGGCGGTGTCGGGGTCGGTCATGATGGTGGCGGGGTTGGAGTTGGCCAGCACCACCCGGTAGCCCTCGGCCCGCAGGACCCGGCAGGCCTGGGTCCCGGAGTAGTCGAACTCGCACGCCTGGCCGATCACGATCGGGCCCGAGCCGATGACGAGGACCGAGGCGATGTCGGTGCGCCGGGGCATCAGCGGCGGGCCCCGTCGAGGAGGAGGCGGAAGCGCTCGAAGAGGTACCGGGCGTCGTGGGGGCCGGGCCCGGCTTCGGGGTGGTACTGGACGGAGAAGGCGGGCAGTCCCGTGCAGCGCAGCCCTTCGACCACCCCGTCGTTGAGGTTGACGTGGGTGACCTCGGCCCCCAGGCGCCCCCGCTGCGGGAGGGAGTCGGCCGCCACGGCGTAGTTGTGGTTCTGACTGGTGATCTCCACCTGGCCCGTGTCCAGGCGCTGCACGGGATGGTTCCCCCCGTGGTGCCCGAAGGCCAGCTTGTAGGTGCGGGCCCCGAGGGCCGAGGCCAGCAGCTGGTGGCCGAGGCAGATGCCGAACACCGGGACCCGGCCCAGGAGCTCGGCCACGATGGCGCTGTGGGCGCCCAGGGCGGCGGGGTCGCCCGGGCCGTTGGAGAGGAACACCCCGTCGGGCCGCTCCTCCAGGACGTCGGCCGCCGGGGTGTGGGCCGGCACCACGGTGAGGGTGGCCAGCGCCTCCAGGTTGCGCAGCATGGTCTCCTTCACCCCGAAGTCGTACACCGTGACGCGCCGGGGCCCCGTCCCGCGCCGGTAGGGGGTGGCCGTGGTGACCTCGGTCACGAGGTCGCGCCCGGTGGTGCCGGGCTCGCCCGCCGCCGCCGCCGCCAGCACGTCGGGGGGGGCGGTGCCGAGGGCGCACCCCATGGCCCCCCGGTCGCGCAGGTGGCGCGTGAGCCGGCGGGTGTCGACCCCGCAGATCCCGGGGATGCCCCGCCGCACCAGGTAGGCGTCGAGGGCCTCCTCGGCCCGCCACGACGAGGGGCGGGCCGGCAGATCGCGCACCACCACGCCCCGGCACCACGGGCGGGGGGCCTCGTCGTCGGCGCCGGTGACGCCGTAGTTGCCGATGTGGGGGTAGGTGAAGGTGACGACCTGTCCGGCATAGCTCGGATCGGTGAGCACCTCCTGGTACCCCGACAGCACGGTGTTGAAGACGAGCTCGCCCGTGGCCACGCCCCCCGGCGGCGCCGCCCCCACGGCCTCCCCCTCGAAGACCTCGCCGTCGGCCAGCACCAGCAGGGCGGGGGGCCGCTCCCCCGGCCACGGGTCCCCGGGCCCCACCCCCGCCCCCCGGTCCGGCGGGGGCGTCATCGCCGGGCCTCGGCGTCGACCACCACGGGCTCGCCCCGCAGCACGGTGTGGCGCACCCGACCGGTGAGGACCCGCCCCGCCCACGGGGTGTTGCGACTCCGGCTGGCCAGTCGCGCCGGGTCCACCTCCCACGTGGCGGCGGGGTCGATGACGCACAGGTTGGCGGGGGCCCCGGGCTCGACCGGGCCGCCCTGCTCCCCCCCGTGGGCCCGGTCGAGGCCGGCCACGGCGGCCGGCCCCCACGACAGGAGGCCGAGCACCCCGGCCACCCCGAGCCCCGCCCCGGAGGCTCCGTCCCCGCACAGGGCGTCGAACACCACCGGCACGGCGGTCTGCAGGCCCAGCATCCCGGGCGGGGCGGCGTCCAGGGTGGTCTCCTTGCGCTCGGGGGGATGGGGGGCGTGGTCGGTGGCGACGGCGTCCACGGTGCCCGCCGCGCACGCCCGGCGCAGGGCGGCCACGTCGGCGTCGGTGCGCAGGGGCGGGTTGACCTTGAAGACGGGGTCGTACCCGGCCAGCTCGGCATGGGTGAGGGAGAGGTGGTGGGGGGTCACCTCGGCCGTGACGGCCAACCCCTCGGCCCGGGCCGCCGCCACCAGGGCGGCCGAGCGGGCCGTGGACAGGTGCAGGAAGTGGATCCGGCCCCCCGTCAGGCGGGCCAGGGCGATGTCGCGGGCCACCATGAGCTCCTCGGCCTCGGCCGGGACCCCGGGGACGCCGAGGCGGCTGGACCACGCCCCCTCGTGCATGTGGCCGCCGGCCGCCAGCCCTTCGTCCTCGCAGTGCTGGGCCAGGGTCACGCCCAGGCCCCGGGCGTACTCCAGGGCCCGGCGCATGACGGCCACGTCCTGGAGGCCGGTCCCGTCGTCGGTGAAGAGGCGCACCCCCAGCCCGGCCAGCTCGGCCATGGGGGCCAGGCGCTCCCCGGCCCGGCCCACGGTGATGGCCCCGGCCACGGCCACGGCGCACGGGGCCCCCGCCCCCAGGGCCAGGACCTGGCGGGCCACGGCGGCGCAGTCGACGGGGGGATCGGTGTTGGGCATGGCCACCACGGCGGTGAAGCCCCCCAGGGCGGCGGCCCGGGCCCCGGACTCCACCGTCTCGGCCTCCTCGGCCCCGGGTTGGCGCAGGTGGGTGTGGAGGTCGACCAGTCCCGGTGCCACCAGGCAGCCCCCGGCGTCGAGCACGGTGGCCCCGGACGGGACCCCGAGGTCGGGGCCCACCTCCGCCACCGCGCCCCGGCGCACGAGCACGTCGGCCCGCCGGACCCCGGTGGCGTCCACCACGGTGCCCCCCCGCACCACCACGGTGGGGCCCGCCGCCGCCCCGGGCTCAGCCACCGTCGGCCCCCGGTGCCGCCGGGCCGTCGAGGGCGGCCGCCGATCCCAGGCCCGCCCCCCCGGACGGCCCGAGGAGCATGAAGAGGACGGCCATGCGCACCGCCACCCCGTTGGCCACCTGCTGGAGGACCACCGAGCGGGGCAGGTCGGCCACGTCGTCGGCGATCTCCACGCCGCGGTTCATGGGCCCGGGGTGCATGACCAGGGCGTCGTCGGGCAGGAGGGCGGCCCGGCGGGCCGTGAGCCCGAAGCCGGCGCAGTACTCGCGCACCGAGGGCAGGAAGGACCCCGCCCCCCGCTCGGTCTGGAGGCGCAGCAGGTAGCAGACGTCGCTCGTGCCGAGGGCGGTGTCGAGGTCGTGGGACACCGCCGCCACGGGCCAGCCCTCGAGGGAGGGCGGGAGGAGACTGCCCGGGACCACCAGGGTCACCACCGCCCCCAGGGCCCCCAGGGCCAGGACCAGGGAGCGGGCCACCCGGCTGTGGCGGACGTCGCCCACCACCGTCACCCGCAGGCCCTCGAAGCACCCCACGCCCTCGTCCTCGAGGCGCCGGCCCCGGCGCTCGGCCAGGACCTGGCGGATGGTGTAGCAGTCGAGGAGGGCCTGGGTGGGGTGCTCGTGCCAGCCGTCGCCGGCGTTCACCACCGCCGCCTCGACCCAGCGGGCCACGGCGGCGGGGGCGCCGGCGGCGGGGTGGCGGACCACGAAGGCGTCGACCCCCATGGCCGCCACCGTCTCCACCGTGTCGCGCAGGGACTCGCCCTTGGCGACCGAGCTGGTGTCGACGCCGAAGGTCATCACGTCGGCCGAGAGCCGCTTGGCCGCCGTCTCGAAGGACAGGCGGGTGCGGGTGGACTGCTCGGCGAACAGCGTCACCACGGTGCGGCCCCGCAGCGACGGCACCTTGGGGATGGCGCGGCGGCCCACCTCCACGAAGGCGTCCGAGACGTGCAGGACCTCCTCGATGCCCTCGGCCCCGAGGTCGGCCACCGACAGCAGGTGCCGGCCCGGCACCTTGGGGACCTCCCCCGGGCTCACCGCGGCACCACGTCGCCGAGGACCACGCCGTCGAGGCTCACGTCCACCTGCTCGTCGATGCGGGTGGGCATGTTCTTGCCCACGTAGTCGGGCCGGATGGGGAGCTCGCGGTGTCCCCGGTCCACCATCACCGCCAGCTGCACGGCCCGGGCCCGGCCGTAGTCGGCCAGGGCGTTGAGGGCGGCCCGCACCGTGCGTCCCGTGAACAGGACGTCGTCCACCAGCACCACGAGGCGCCCGGCCAGGTCCCCGGGGATGTCGGTGGCCGCCTCGGGCAGGACGGGACGGATGCCGATGTCGTCGCGGTAGAAGGCCACGTCGAGCAGGCCCACCGGCACCGAGACCCCCTCCACCTCCTGGAGGACGGCGGCGATGCGGAAGGCGAGGGGCACGCCCCCCGTCTGGAGGCCGACCAGGACCACGTCGTCGAGGCCGCGGTTGCGCTCCACGATCTCGTGGGCGATGCGCGTCAGGGCCCGCTGGACGTCCTGGGCGGTGAGGACCTGGACCCGGGGAACGAAGACCCCGCCGCGCGGCGGTGTCAGTCTGCGTTCGCGCTCGGCCACGAGGGCTCCTCCACGGTCCGTGCGGGCCTCACAGGACCCGCTTCACGGTCGCCGCGGCGAAGTTACCACAGGGCGGGCACCGGGCGGCCGCTGCCGTCAGCCCCGCACCCGCCGGGCCACGGTGGACAGCACGCCGTTCACGAAGCCGCCCGAGAGCTCGGTGGAGTACTGCTTGGCCAGCTCCACCGCCTCGTCGATGATCACCGCCACGGGCACCTCGGGTTCGGCCAGCAGCTCGTAGGTGGCCAGACGGAGCACGGCCCGGTCCAGGACGGGCATGCGCTCGAGCTCCCAGCCCTCGGCCGCCCCGGCCACGAGCTCGTCGATGGCGGGGCACCGGTCCCCCACCCCCCGCACCAGGCGCGCCGCGAAGGGATCGGGGGCCACCGGGAGGGCGTCCACCACGGCGGCGGGATCGAGGCGCTTCATCTCGGCCTCGTAGAGCAGCGACAGGGCCCGCTCCCGGGCCTCGTGGCGGGGCCCCTCGTCCTGGGCCGGGGCGGCGCCCTCGCCCCCGTCGGGCCGCACTAGGCGCGGGTGATGTACTCGCCCGAGCGGGTGTCGACCTTGATGCGCTCGCCGGGGTTGACGAACAGGGGGACCTGGACCACGAGCCCGGTCTCGAGGGTGGCCGGCTTGCGGGCGCCGGACACCCGGTCCCCCTGCACGCCCGGCTCGGTCTCGGCCACGGTGAGCTCGACGGCGGCGGGGAGGTCGACCCCCACGATCTCGCCGTTGTAGAGCTGCAGCACGGCGTTGTCGCCCTCCTTCAGGAACCGGGCGGCGTCGCCCAGGGCGGCGGCGGACACGTTCATCTGGTCGTAGGTGGTCACGTCCATGAACACGTAGTCCTCGCCGTCGCGGTAGAGGTACTGCATCTCCCGCTTGTCCACGATGGCCTGCTCGACCCGTTCGTCGGCCCGGAAGGTCCGCTCCAGCACGGCGCCGGTGCGCACGTTCTTGAGCTTGGTGCGGACGAAGGCGCCGCCCTTGCCCGGCTTCACGTGCTGGAACTCGACCACCGAGAACAGCCCCTCGGGCAGGTCGAGGGTCATCCCGTTGCGAAGGTCGTTGGTGGTGACAGCCATCAGGCAGCGATGTCCTTGGGGAACGCGGTCAGGGCGCGGCAGCCGTCCTCGGTGACGACCACGGTGTCCTCGATGCGGACACCCCCGGTGCCCGGCAGGTACACGCCGGGTTCCACCGTCACGACGACGCCGGGGGCGAGGATAGCAGTGGACTGCGGTCCCACCGCCGGGGCCTCGTGGATGTCGAGCCCCACCCCGTGGCCGGTGCCGTGCTCGAAGGCGTCGGCCCACCCGGCCTCGGCGATGAGGCGCCGGGCCGCCCCGTCCACCTCGGATCCCGCCGCCCCGGCCCGCACCGCCGCCACCCCGGCCGCCTGTGCCGCCCCCACCACGGCGAAGACCCGGGCCAGGGTGCCGGTGGGGTCGCCGCCCACGCAGAAGGTGCGCGTCATGTCCGAGCGGTAGCCGTCGAAGACGGCCCCGAAGTCGATCACCACGGGGTCCCCCGCCTCGAGGGGGCGGGGGCCGGGCCGGGCGTGGGGCTTGGCGGCGTTGGGCCCCGAGGCCACGATGGTCTCGAAGGCCCGGTCCTCGGCCCCGAGACGGCGCATGGTGGTGTCGAGGGCCAGGGCCACCTCGTCCTCGCGCCGGCCCGGGACGAGGAGGGACCGCACCTCGGCCAGGGCGGCGTCGGCGATGGCGGCCGCCGCGCCCATGCGGGCCAGCTCGCCCTCCTCCTTGACCTGGCGCAGGGCCTCGACCACCCCGGTGGTGGGCACGACGGCCGCCGGGGCCAGCACCTCGGCCCAGCGGCGCTGGGCGGCCCAGGTGACGTGGTCGGCCTCGAGCCCCACCACCGGGTGGGCACCGTCGCGGAGGGCGCCCACCACGGCGTCGCGCTGGGCCGGCACGCCCCCCACGACCAGCTCGACCCGCCCGGCCAGCCCGGCCGCGTCGAGCTGGTCGGCGGCCTGGGTCCGGTAGCGGCCGTCGGTCGCCAGCACGGCCCGGTCCCCGGTCACGAGCAGGACCCCGGCCGACCCGGTGAAGCCGGTGAGGTAGCGGAGGTTGGGGAGCGCCCCGACCACGAGGGTCGGCGCCTCCGTCCCGTCCAGGGCGCGGCGCAGGGCGGCCAGGCGATCCCCGAAGCGCAGCGCCGGCATGGCCCGGGCGCCGTCCCCGGTCGTCACGGCAGCTCGCCCTCCTCCGCCGCCGCCTCGGCCGCCAGGAGGTCGGCCACGGCCCGGACGGCGAGGCGGTAGCCGTACCCGCCGAAGCCCACGATGGTGCCGTCCGCCACCGGCGCCACCACCGAGGTGTGACGCCACGGCTCGCGCGCCGCCGGGTTGGAGAGGTGGAGCTCGACCACCACCCCGTCGAAGGCGGCCAGGGCGTCGTGGAGGGACCAGGCGTAGTGGGTCAGGGCGCCGGCGTTGACGATGAGGGCGGCGGCCCGGCCCCGGGCGTCGTGGATGTGCTCCACCAGGTCGCCCTCGTGGTTGCTCTGGTGGTGCTCGAGGGCCAGCCCGCACGCCTCGGCCTCGGCCCCGGCCGCGGCCACGTGCTGGGCCAGGGTGGCCGAGCCGTAGATCTCGGGCTGGCGCTCGCCCAGGAGGTCGAGGTTGGGGCCCGACAGCAGCACCACCAGCGGCAGCGTGGTCACGGCGCGCACCCCATGTCGGCCAGGGTAGCGAGCACCACGTCGGGGTCGACGCCGTGCACGGGCTCGACCCCCCGGGGGCCGTCGAGGACGAAGGCCAGATCGTGGCGGGCCTTCTTGTCCCGGGCCATGAAGCCCACCAGCTCGGCCGCCGAGGCCCCGGGCGGGAGGGTGGCGGGGAGGTCGAAGCGGCCCACCACGGTGCGGTGCCAGGCCACGCGCTCGTCGTCGATGCGGCCCAGCCGGCGGGCCAGGAGGGCGGCGAAGACGAGGCCCACGGCCACCGCCTCCCCGTGGCGCAGGTCCCACCGGGGGGCGGGCCCGAAGGCGGCCGCCTCCAGGGCGTGGCCCAGGGTGTGGCCGTAGTTGAGCACGGCACGGCGGCCCGACTCGCGCTCGTCCGCCGCCACCACGGCGGCCTTGATGGCGGCGCACGCCGCCACCTGCTCGTCGAGGGACATCCCCAGCATGGCCGCACCCGGCCCCGCCTCCCCTCCGGCGCCCTCGCCCAGGAAGACGTACTTGGCCATCTCGCCCCGGCCCGAGGCCCACTCCCGGGCCGGCAGGGTGCGCAGGGTGTCGGTGTCGCACAGCACGGCCGAGGGCTGCCAGAACGCCCCCACCAGGTTCTTCCCCTCGGGCACGTTGACCCCCGTCTTGCCGCCGATGGCGGCGTCGACCTGGGCCAGCAGGGTGGTGGCCACGGTGACGTAGCGCACGCCGCGGTGGTACACGGCCGCCGCGAACCCCGCCACGTCGCTCACCACCCCGCCCCCCACCGCCACCACGGCGTCGGTGCGGGCCAGCCCGCCGGCGGCGAAGCCCCGGCACAGGCGCTCCACCGTGGCCAGCGACTTGGCCTCCTCGCCCCCCGGCACCACGAAGGTGGTGGACGGCACCCCGGGGTCGACGGCGACGTCGATGCCGTCCTGGGTCACCACCGCCACCCGCTCCACCCCGGCCGGGAGCACCCGGGCCAGCAGCTCCCGGGCCCCGGGCCCCACCGTCACGGCGTAGGCCCGCTCCCGGAGGCCCACCTCCACGGTGATCACGGGGCCTCGCCCCCCGCCCCGGGCCGGCCCGCCTCACCGGCCGGGGCGGCGCCGGCGCCGCTCTCCACGACGGCCAGCACCCGGTCGGCCACGGCGGCCGTGTCGAGCTCGTCCACGTCGACCACGGCCGTCGCCACCTCGGCGTAGACGGCGCGCCGCTCGGCCTCGATGCGGGCCAGGGCCCCGGCCGCGCCGTCGGGGCCCCCGAGGAGGGGACGGCCCCGCCCCGACCCCACCCGGCCGGCCAGCGTGGCGGGGCGGGCCCGGAGCCACACCACGGTGCCGGCCCTTCCCAGTGCGGCGCGGTTGCCGGGGTCGAGGACGGCGCCGCCGCCCACCGACACCACGCACGGGCCGGGCTCGGTCAGCACCGCCGCCAGGACCTCGGACTCGAGGCGCCGGAAGGCCGGCTCGCCCCGGGCGGCGAACAGCTCGGGGACCGTCGCCCCGGCCCGGCGCACGATCTCGGCGTCGGTGTCGCGATGGGGCCAGCCCAGGCGCGACGCCACGGCCCGGCCCACCGTCGACTTCCCGGCGCCCATCATCCCGACGAGGAGCAGGCGCTCAGCCACTGCCGGCCGCGGCCGACGGGGGCTCCTGGCCGAGCGACGCCACGAAGGCGTCGTGGTTGCGCACGAACTCGGCCACCGAGTCGCCCCCGAACTTGCGCAGGGCCTCCCCCGCCAGCACGAGGGCCGTCATGGTCTCGGCCACCACGCCCATGGCGGGCACGGCGGTGACGTCGGTGCGCTCCTTGAACGACGTGGTGGCCTCCTTGGTCACCACGTCCACGGTGCCGAGGACGGGGCGGTTCAAGGTGGCCAGGGGCTTCATCCCCACCCGGGCCACCACCAGCCCCCCCGTGGACATCCCCCCCTCGATCCCCCCGGCCCGGGCCGTGGCCCGCCGGTAGGTGGCGCTGGCCTCGTCCCAGCCGATGGCGTCGTGGGCTTCGGACCCCCGCCGGACCGTCCCTTCGGCCCCCTCGCCGATCTCCACCGTCTTCACGGCCTGGATGCTCATGAGCGCCTGGGCCAGGAGCCCGTCGAGACGGCGGTCCCAGTGGACGTGGCTCCCCAGTCCCACGGGCACGTCGAAGGCCAGGACCTCGACCACGCCTCCCAGGGAGTCCCCGTCCTTGGCGGCGGCTTTGACGGCCGCCACCATGCGCTGCTCCACCTCGGGATCGAAGCAGCGCACGGGGGAGTCGTCCACGGCGGCCAGGTCGGCCGGCCCGGGCCGGGCCCCTCCGGCGGCCGACACCGGTCCCAGCCCCACCACGTGGCTCACCACGGCCACGCCGAGGTGGCCCAGGAGGAGCTTGGCCAGGCATCCGGCCGCCACCCGGGCCGCCGTCTCGCGGGCCGAGGCCCGTTCCAGGACGTCACGGGCGTCGGCGAAGCCGTACTTCTGCATGCCGGCCAGGTCGGCGTGGCCGGGCCGGGGGGTGGTGAGCACCTTGGTGGGGGCCCCGGGATGGGGCGACATCTCCTCCTGCCACTTGGGCCACTCGGTGTTGGCGATCTCGACGGCCACCGGCCCGCCCAGGGTGCGGCCGTGGCGGATGCCGCCCAGGAGGGTGATCTCGTCGGCCTCGAAGCGCATCCGCGGACCGCGCCCGTAGCCGAGGCGGCGCCGGCCCAACTCCCCGGCGATGTCGGCCTCGGTCACGCCGAGACCGGCGGGCAGGCCCTCCACGATCACGACCAGGGCCTTGCCGTGGGACTCCCCGGCGGTGAGGAATCGCAGCACGGCGCCAATGTACTTGGCGTGGTGCCGTCGCCCGTGGCCCGGGCGCGGCGGTCAGGTCCCCCGGTGGAAGAGGGAGTGCGCCACCGGACCGCCCCACAGCACGGTGACCACGGCGCCGGCGGCGAGGAAGGGGCCGAAGGGGATGCGGGTCTTGCGACCCGCCCCCGACACCGCCATGGCGGCGATGCCCACGGCGGCCCCGAGGACGAAGGCGGCCAGGAAGCCCACGAAGGCCCGGCCCAGTCCGAGCCATCCCGTGGCCATGCCCGTGACCCCGGCCAGGCGGACGTCGCCGAACCCCATGCCCCGGGGCACGGCCAGGTGGACCACCAGGAAGGCGGCGAAGGCCCCGGCCCCGGCGATGGCGGCCCACGTCACGGCGTGCCAGGCGCCGTCGGCGGCCGAGGCCACCACGAGCAGCACCGCCACCGTGACCAGCGTCGGGTAGACGAGGCGGTTGGGGATGATCTGGCGCTCGAGGTCGACGGCGCTGATGGCCACCAGGGCCAGGCCGAAGACGCAGAAGGGCGCCAGGGCGGCGTCGGGGCCGATGCGGGCGGCGAAGCCGCCCAGGACCGCCGCGCTCACCACCCCCAGCACCAGGGGACGCCAGGCCCGGGGACGGACGTGGCGGCACGCCGGGCACCCCCGCCCCCAGGCGAAGGACCGCACCACCGGGACCAGGGCCGCCGCCGGGGCCGGGGCGGCGCAGGACGGGCATCCCCACCACGGTCGCTCGAGGCCACGGTGGGCCCCGGTGCGCTCCACCACGATCTCGAGTTCGTCGCCGAGGACGAGGCCCCCGGCGGCACAGACCGCCGTGACCAGGGCGTCCATGCCCGGGCACGCTAACCGAGGCCGGTCGCGGCCCCGCGGATGCGCGCCGGACCCGGCGCGCCGGCGGCGCGTCGCGGTGGCCGGTTACTTCTTGGCCGGCTCGTAGAAGGGGTTGGTGCCCTGGGCGTGGTCGGTGACGTCGACCACCGAGGCGATCTCGGGCACGGCGTCGCGCAGGGCGACCTCGATGCCCTGGGACAGCGTCACCGTGGCCAGGCCGCACCCCTGGCAGCCGCCGCTCAGGCGGACGTAGGCCACGGTCTCCTCCACCGCCACGAGGTCGGCCCGGCCCCCGTGCATGGCGATGGACGGGTTGACCTGCTCCTCGAGGACGGCCAGCACCCGCTGGGCCAGCTCGCCCGAGAGGTCACCCTGGGCACGCCGGGCGAAGGCCTCGGGGCGGGGCGGGGAGTTGGGGTTGAGGATGACGAGGCCGCCCTCGCCCTCGTCGGACCAGTCGAGGCGGGCCCCCACCATGCGGGCCACGCTGGACTCGGGGACCACCACGGTCAGGCCGCCCCGCTCGCTCACGTCGTCGCCGGGACCGGCGTCGGCGGCGGCCTGGAAGTAGATGTCGTAGGTGTAGGCGCCGTCGCGCGCCCCCGAGACCTCGACCCACAGCCCCAGACGCTCGGCGTCGGACTCCTGGGCCCGGGCCTCGAGCACGACCTCGCGCGCCGACGGGGTGACCGTGAGCAGGACCGGCGGTGCCGGATCGTCCCCCAACGCGGCGTCGTCCACGGCGTCCTCGGCCATCGCACCTCCCGGCATCATCATAGGTGGGTGGCCCGGATACTCCTTCTCCTGCCCTCGGCGACCTACCGGGCCGCCGACTTCCTCGCCGCCGCCCGCGCCCTCGGGGTCGAGGTGGTGGTGGGGTGCGACGAGCCCCTGGCCCCCGAGCTCCTCGGGGCCCGGGCCGTCCGGATCCCGCTCGACGATCCCGAGGCCGGGGCCCGGGCCGTGCTGGACCAGGACGCCCGCACCCCGCTCGACGCCGTGGTGGCCGTGGACGACGCCGGCACGGTGGTGGCGGCCGAGGCCTCGGCCCGCCTCGGGCTGACCCACAACCCCCCCGACGCCGTGGCGGCGGCCCGGGACAAGCTGGTCATGCGGGCCCGCCTGGGGCGGGCCGAGGTTCCCCAGCCCCCCTTCGCCGCCCTGGAGGCCGGGGCCGACGACGAGCGGGTGGCCGCCGTGGCCCGGAGGGTGGGCCTGCCCTGTGTCATCAAGCCCGCCACCCTCTCGGCCAGCCGGGGCGTCCTGCGGGCCGACTCCCCCGAGGAGGCCGTGGCCGTGGCGGCCCGGGTGCGGGCCATCGCCACCCGGGCCGGGGTGGACCCCGGGGCGCCCCTGGTGGTGGAGCGGTTCGTCCCCGGGGCCGAGGTGGCGGTGGAGGGCGTGGTCCACGACGGCGCCCTGCGCCCCCTGGCCGTCTTCGACAAGCCCGACCCCCTCGACGGGCCCGCCTTCGAGGAGACCCTGTACGTGACCCCGTCGCGCCTGGACCGGGCCGACGCCCACGCCGTGGTGGCGGTGGCGGCGGCGGCCACGGCCGCCCTGGGCCTGCGCCACGGTCCGGTGCACGCCGAGCTGCGGGTGGCGGGGGGACGGGCCCAGGTGATCGAGGTGGCGGCCCGCACCATCGGCGGGCTGTGCGCCCGCACCCTGTCGTTCTCCACCGGGCGCACCCTGGAGGAGATCGTCGTCGCCCACGCCCTGGGCCGCCCCGTGGACGACGCCCCCGCCACCGGGGCCTCGGGGGTCCTCATGATCCCCATCCCCCGGGCCGGCGTCCTGCTCGGGGTGGACGGCCAGGACGCGGCCCGGGCCGTGCCCGGCGTGACCGACCTCGAGATCACCGTGGCGCCGGGTCGGTGGGTGGCGCCAC
>DATJOV010000398.1:0-2395 GCA_035506735.1 Acidimicrobiales bacterium
CCCCCCGCCGCTCACCGAGGACACCGTGACGGTGGACGAGCCCACCTTGACCATGAGGACCAGGAGGTCCCCGACGTGCTCGGGGGTGACCGCCACCGTGGTGGTGTCGGTCCCGTCCTTGGAGACGAAGGACCCCACGGCGGAGATCCCGGTGGGCGGTGTGGTCGCCCCCGAGGAGGCGACGAGGATGGCGACACCGCCCGAGGTGCCGGCGGGGGACTGCTTGGCGGTGGGCTGCACGGCGGCGGAGACCGCCGTGTCCCAGGTGGCCACGTCCGCATCGGTGGTGACGGCGTAGGAGAAGCCGGAGGTGCTCCCGGCCGCGCCCGTCTGGGCGATGGCGTCATAGCCGAAATAGAGCTCGCCCGACCCGCTGGGGGTCAGCTTGGGATAGGTGGCGGTCGTGGAGGAGGCGTTGGAGATACCGGCACCGGTGTCCACGGCCCAGCTCGTCCCCGTGGTCGAGAACTCCTCGGCCAGGAGGGCGGTCTCGGTGGAGCTCACGCCGGCGGCGAAGCTCACGGTGACGGTGGAGCTCCCGGCGGCGGTGACGACGCCCGTCCAGATCTCGAGGTCGTGCCCGCTGTAGCCGGTAGAGGCCTGGGCGCGGCTCCACGAGCTCACGCCCCCTCCCGCCACGGCGGACACCGTGGCCGAGGAGGAGTCGGCCTTCACGGCCAGTGCCAGCAGATCGCCGACGTGCTGGGGGCTCAGACCCAACGTGGTGACCCCGGTCCCGCTGTGTTGGGCCACCGAGCCCACGGCGCTGATGGAGGCGGTGGCCGCCCCGGCCGTCCCGATGGCGGCCAGCTCGGCCACGAGCACCAGCCCGGCCACGGCGGCCACGGCCCGCCGGCGTCGTACCGTGCGGCGCCGGGCGTGTCGCCCTCGCCTCCCCAGACGTAGGCCACTCACGCGATCCGACCCCCCGGCTCCACGGGCTTCCCCGGCCCTCGCTGCACGTTAGGCAGCCGCCCACGCCCCGGCCACGGGACCGCCGAAAGTAGATGGAATGTAGAGCCGGAGTAGAGAAACGGATCCGATCGGCCGTCGTCAGCTCGACCCGGCGGCGTAGCGGCCCGGGCCGATGCGCCGGATCCGGCCCGAGGCCAGGCCCGAGCGCAGGGCGGCGCGGAAGCGCCCCGGTCCCCAGAACCGTGCCCCCACGGCGCGCCCCAACACCGCGCCCGTCGCCGGGCCGCCGTCCCGGAGGTGCCGGACGAGGGCGTCGACCTCTCCCGCCAGGGCGGGATCGGTGTGGGGGGAGACCGAGGTCCGGGGCAGGGGTGCCCAGGTCCCCCCGGTGCGCCGGTAGGGGGAGGGTCCCGTCGCTCGGGGCCGCGGCCGGGCCGGGGCGGGGACGGCGGCAGGGAGGTCTTGCGCCGTCTCGCCGGGGGCGGATCCCGGTCGGTCGGTGACGCCTTGGGCGGAGAGCGGCGTGGCGATCTCCTCGAGACTGGTGCGCTCGGCGTCCACACCGAGGAACACCTCGACCACGCCCGCCCCGCCCATGAGGAGGCCACCCACCAGATAGCCGATGGCCATGTCCCCGGGCCGCTTGGTGGCGATGAGGTTGCCGAACAGTGCCGGGCCGATGATCCCGCCGATCCCGGTGCCCACGGCGTAGAAGAAGGCGATGGCCAGGGCCCGGGTCTCCATGGGGAAGATCTCGCTCACGGTGAGGTAGGCGGCGCTGGCGCCGGCGGACGCGAAGAAGAAGATGACGATCCATGCCACGGTCTGGGTGTCGGCAGTGAGCACACCACGGTCCAGCAACCACGCCGTCACCGCCAGCATGACCCCGGACAGGAGATACGTCCCGGCGATCATGGGGCGCCGGCCCACGACGTCGAAGAGCCGGCCGAGCACCAGCGGTCCCAGGAAGTTGCCAGCAGCGAAGGCGATCAGGTAGTAGCCGACGGCTCCGGCGTCGACCTTGTAGAAGGTGGTGAGGACGAGGGCGTAGGTGAAGAACACGGCGTTGTAGAGGAAGGCCTGCCCGACGAACAGCGACAGCCCCAGGATCGATCGCCGGGGGTAGGTGACGAGCACGGTACGCGCCACCTCCAGGATCCCGGCGGCGGGGCGGGGCCGGATCTGCAGGGGAGGGCCGGGTTCGGCGAGCTCCTGCCCCGTCGACGCCCTCACCCTTCGCTCGATGTCGTCGACGACCCGATCGGCCTCCTCGGGACGCCCGTGGGTCACGAGCCAGCGCGGGCTCTCGGGGAGGTGCCTGCGCACCAGGAGGATGCCGAGGCCGAGGACGGCACCCAGGAAGAAGCACGTGCGCCATCCCAGGTCGAGGGCGATGACATGCGGGTCCAGGAGCACGAGGGTGGCGGAGGCGCCGGCCGCCGTGCCGAGCCAGTAGGAGCCGTTCACCAGGAGGTCGACG
>DATJOV010000399.1:0-18661 GCA_035506735.1 Acidimicrobiales bacterium
GTCGCCGGGCCCGGGCCCGTCCCGGGCGGCCGGGCCAGGGTGCGACCCCGGGGCGTGGTGCGGGTCCGGGACGCGGCGCGGGTCCGGGACGCGGGGCGCTCCCCGACGCCCCGGCCGGGGAGCGGGTGAGCACCAGCCCGAAGTCCTCGGCCAGGCGGAGGTTGGAGGACCGGTAACGCTCCTCGACCCAGTCGTCGAACCCCTCCTCGAACAACGGGCGCCCCGGCCCGCCCAGCGCGCTCCAGCGCACCACGGCGGCGGTGACGCGGTCCGGGACGTCGATCAGGGGGAAGGGGTTGAGCTCGCTGCGGGTGACGTGGTTGAGCACCTGGCGCAGGCGCGTCTGGCGGTCCGAGACCCCCTCGTTGAGGCGGGTCCCGAGCTGCACGGCGTCGAGGCTCCAGGCGGTGACGCCCATGAAGGCGGCCACCTCCTTGAGGACGGCCTCGCTGTGGCGGGAGAACTCCCCGAAGTCCACCAGGTGGAGGCGCTCGGTCCCGAAGCGCCGGGCGTAGGCCCCCATCAGGCGGTGGTACTCCCAGTAGGCCAGGTCGACGCCGGTGCTCTTCATCCGGGGCGGGGAATGGAGGGTGCCGTAGAGGTCGCCCGGCCACCCCGCCGTCACGATCTGCTTGTACTCCGAGCGGATGGCCTCGGCCTGGTGGCGAAGCACGCACAGCACCTTGGCCTCGGGCAGCGTGGCGTGCAGCCGGTCGGCGATGCGCACGGCGTCGTGGCCACCGCTGGCGGCGTGGCCCGAGAGGCGCTCGGCCGAGAGCACCACGGTGCGGCCCGAGGCGGCCGTCTCGTCGCCCACCCGCTCCAGGAACAGCCGGCGGGCCTCGACCGGGTCGAAGTCGCTGTCCCGGGCGAAGATCATCTGGCGCACGAAGGCGTCGGAGGCCACCACCCCGAACTCGCTCCCACCCAGCACGGGGTGGATGCCGGGATGGTGGCGCAGCGCCACCTGCTGGAACCACGTGCTGGCCGTGCGGTGGTACCCGATGTGGACGACGACGGGGAAGGCGAGCGGCGTCGTCACGGCGCGCCCGGTGCCGGCGCGCCGCGCCGTCGGCACGCCCTCCCCCACGGCGACACCACTCCCACCGTGGTGATTGTGCAGATCAATTCCGGGCGTGCAACTTTCTTGGAACGAGCCGAGAGAATGGCGCGTCCGCGCCCCTCGGACTGAGAACGGGCCGAGCGACGGTGGCTGAGCGCACGACGAGCGGACGCTGGGTGCGACCTATGAACGGCGCGCGCCCGGCGCGGCGGGGACGCCGTGACGGCGCGCCGGCGCGCCCTGGCGGTGCTGTCCCTGAGACGGGGATGGGAGCATGGTGTCGTCGCGTCAGCGAACCTGGGACGGGACTGCGAGACGCCTGCGGCCGGCCCGTCCGGGCCGCCGCCGCTCCCTGGGACGGCGCTGAAGCACCCCCGTCGCCGGGCCCGGGGCGCCTGGGAGGAGCCTGGGCGAGGCGACGGAACGCCGGGAGCGGCCGTCCCGGGGCGGGCCGAGGGCCGGGACGACCCGGCCGCCTGGTTAGCATCGCCGGGTGCCAGCACGGATCGTGCCCGTGGGGGGGACGGCCACCGGCGACCGGCCCGGAGCGCGTCGGTGAGCCGTGTCCGGGTCCTCGTCCTCATCAAGGGCCTCGGGGTGGGGGGGGCGGAGCGCCTCCTCGTCGACATGCTGGCGGTGCGCGACCGGGAGCGCTTCGACTACGAGGTGGCCTACGTCACCGCCGCCCAGGGAGCCCTGGCGGGGGCGGTGGAGGGCCTGGGCGTGCCGGTGCACCCCCTCGGGGCGGGAGCGAGCGCCGACGTGCGCTGGACGGCCCGCCTGCGCTCGCTCCTGGGGGCCGGCCACTACGACGTCGTCCACGCCCACCTGCCCTACACCGCCGCCTTCGGCCGACTGGCCGCCCTCAGCCTGGGGCGGCGACGGCCCGTGCTCCTCTACACCGAGCACAGCCTGTGGTCCAAGGCGGCCGTGCTGACCAAGGCCCTCAACCGCCTCACCGTGGGTCTCGACGACGGTCTGGTGGTGGTGTCGGAGGCGGCCCGCCAGGCCCTCCCCCCGGCCCTGCGGGACCGGGCCCGGGTGGTGGTGCACGGCATCGACCGCACCCGCTTCGCCCTCCCCGCCGACGAGCGCCACGCCCTGCGCGCCGCCGTGCGGTCCGAGCTCGGTGCCGGCGACGACGACGTGGTGGCCCTCACCGTGGCCAACCTCCGCACCGAGAAGGGCTACGACGTGCTCGTGGCGGCGGCCCCCGTGGCCCTGGCGGCGGCACCGTCCCTGCGCTTCGTGTGGGTGGGACGGGGCCCCCTCCAGGACGAGGTGGCCAGCGCCGCCGCCGCCCCGGCGCTCGGGGGCCGGGCCCGGTTCCTCGGGCCCCGCCCCGACGCCGCCCGGCTCATGGCGGCGGCCGACCTCTTCGTCCTCCCCTCGCACCAGGAGGGGCTCCCGGTGGCGCTCATGGAGGCCATGAGCGCCGGCCTGCCCGTGGTGGCCACCACCGTGGGCGGGGTCCCCGGGGTGGTGCGCCACGAGGGCGAGGGCCTGCTCGTGGCGCCGGGGCGCCCCGACGAGCTGGCGGCGGCGGTGGCGCGGGTGGCCGGCGACGCCGAGCTGCGGGGTCGCCTGGCGGCGGCGTCGGCGGCCCGGTCGGCCCTCTTCGACGTGCGGGAGTCGGCCCGGGCCATCGAGGCCGTCTACGACGAGCTCCTCGCCGCCCGGGCCGCCCGGAGGCGGGGGCGGTGAGGGGCGTGGCGGGCGGGCGCACCCCGCCCCTGGTCCTCCACGTCATCCCCACCGGGGCGGCTCGGGGCGGCCAGCGCGAGGCGCAGGCCCTGCGCCGGCGCCTCGACGCCCCCGGCGTGCGGGACCACCGCCTCCTGAGCCTGTTCACCGGCCCGGACGAGATCCCCGTGGACGTGGCCCTGGGCCACCCGGGCGGGGCCCGCCCGGCCGTGGGGTTCGACCCCCGGGTGGTGCTGCGCCTGCGCCGGGCCCTGGCCTCGCTCGACCCCGCCGTGGTGGTGGCCCACGGCGGCGACCCCCTCAAGTACCTGGTGCCGGCGCTGGCGGGCTCGGGCCGGCCCCTGGCCTACTACGCCACCGGCACCTTCGAGCACGCCGGGCGCCGGGCCCGGGTGGCCCTGTGGCGGGCCCTGCTGGGCCGGGCCGCCGTGGTGGCGTGCGAGGGCGAGGAGGTCCTGGCCCAGTGCCGCACCCTCCTCGGCGTGCCCACCGACCGCTCCCTCCTCGCCCCCAACGGACGGGACCCGGCCGTGTTCCGTCCCGCCACCGCCGGGGACGCCGGCGCGGAGGCGGGCGGCAGCGGGGACGAGGGTGACGGCCCCGTGCTCGCCTTCGTGGGCGCCCTCACCACGGGCAAGCGCCCCGACCGCTTCATCGAGGCCGTGGCCGAGCTGCGGCGCCGGGGCGTGGCCGTGCGGGCCTGGGTGTGCGGCGACGGCCCCCTGGCCCCGACCCTGGTGGCCCCGGCGGCGGCGGCCGGGGTCGAGCTGCTCGGCACCCGCCACGACATCCCCGAGCTCCTGCGGGGCGCCGACGCCTTCGTCTTCACCAGCCGCCCCACCGGGGAGGGCATGCCCGGGGTCCTCATCGAGGCCGGGCTGAGCGGGCTCCCCGTGGTGGCCACGGCCGTGCCCGGCGTCCGCACCATCGTGGCCGACGGCGTCACCGGTGTGGTGGTCGAGCCCGAGGACAGGGCCGGCCTGGTCGAGGCGATGGCCCGGCTGGTGGGCGACCCCGACGGGCGCGCCGCCATGGGGAGGGCGGCCCGGGAGCGCTGCACGGCGCGCTTCAGCCTGGACGCCGTGGCCGCCTGCTGGCTCGGGTTCCTGGAGCCCCTCGTGGCCGGCGCCGTCAGCCGGAGCGGGCGAAGTGGGCCAGGAAGCCGGCCCGGCCCAGGGGCCTGAGCTCGGCCACGGCCAGCCCGGCCCGGGCGGCGAGCCCGGGGAAGTCGGCGGCGCGATAGCCGTGGACGCGCACCCCCCGGGCGCCGTAGCGCACCCGGCGCAGCTCCAGGCGCAGGCCCGGGGCCGGGAACGACCCCACCACCACGGGGGCGGCCCGGCCCATGCGGGTGAGGAGGTCGACGGGCTCGTCCACGTAGTCGAAGACCCCGAGGGCGCAGGCGGCGTCGTAGGCGTCGACCTCGTCGATGGCCTCCCACCCCCGGGACTCCACCGTCACCAGTCCGGGGAAGCGCTTGGCCTCCTCGACGGCCAGCGCCACCATGGCCGGGGCGGGGTCGATGCCGGTGACGGCGATGCCCCGTTCGGCCAGGGGGGCGAAGAGGGGGCCGCTGCCGCACCCCACGTCGAGGGCGGAGCGGGCCCCGGCGGCGACGACGATGTCGGCGCACCCCCGCAGGCGGTCGAAGAGCGGGCCCCGGCCGAGGGCCCGGGCCACGGGCTCGCTGCGGTAGAAGGCGCTGAAGCGCCCGGCCCGGCGGTGGAAGTAGCCGGCGAAGTCAGAGGGCGGCATGGGCGCAGGTCTCGCTCCCGAAGCGGGCGGTCAGGCGCCACACCAGTGGCGCGATGCGGTGCCGGCCCACGATCTGGCGGGCCAGCAGGGGCGAGCGGACCGCCCCCAGGCCGGGGAGGGTGCCGTCGAAGTCGTAGGAGTGGTAGTAGAGCACGGCCGGGCCGGGGGCCCGCTGGGCGGTGGAGGCCACCACCCCGAAGGGCAGGAGGCGCTGGTAGCTGCCCCCGCCCACCCGCAGCCCCCGCCAGCTGAGCACCGGCATCTCCCGCACGGGCGAGCGGGTGCCGAGGCGGGTGGCGTCCGACACGTAGTGGTAGCCGGCCTCGGCCAGGGCGTCGCGGTAGCGGGTGAGGCCGGCGGCGGGGAGGTCGAAGCGCGGCGAGCGGAAGCCCCGCACCGGGATCCCGAGCAGGTCCTCGAGGACGGCCCGCCCCCGGCGCAGCCACCCCACCAGGTCCCGGTCGGGGAGGCGGCCGTGGTCGGGGCCGTGGCTGGCGATCTCGTGACCGGCCTGGGCGAAGGCGCGCAGGTCCTCGGCCACGGCCGGGGCGTGGTTGCCCACCACGAACAGGGTCACCTTGGGCTTGGTGGGCTGGGCCTCGAGGCGCCGCAGCAGGGCGCCGAGGCCCGGGGCGCCGTCGGGGCGCCGCTCCACCTGCTGGCCCAGGACGGCCATGCCGTCGTAGAAGTCCTCCACGTCGACGGTGACGCACACGGCGTGCCTCACGCCGCCCCCGCCCCCGCCCGCACCCGGCCCGGACGGCGCCGGGGCGGGCCGGCCTCGGCCAGCTCGTCGTACACGGCGCGCAGGCGCGTCACCACGGCGTCCTCGGAGAAGCGCTCGAGCACCCGGGCCCGCCCCGCCTGGCCCAGGGCGTGGCGCCGCCCCGGGTCGTCGAGGAGCCCCGCCACCACGGCGCACAGGGCGGCGGTGTCGCCCCGGTCCACCAGCACGCCGCTGCCGGGGTCGACGACCTCGCGCATGCCCCGCACGTCGTAGGCCACGACGCAGCGCCCGGCGGCGGAGGCCTCCATGGCCACCCTGGGGATGCCTTCGCGGTACGAGGGCTGGACCACCAGGTCGGCCGCGGCCAGCTGGGGCCGGATGTCGCCCACCGCGCCCAGGAAGGTCACGTCGGGGGCGGCGGCGGCCAGCTCGCCCGCCGAGATGGCGTCGCTCTGGTCGTCCTCGGTCGGTCCCACGTGCACGAAGGTGGCGCGGCCCCGCAGGGTGCGGGCCAAGGCGAAGAAGTCGAGGCAGCCCTTCTCCCGCACCAGGCGGCTCACCATGACCACGACGGGGCGGGTGGCGGGGCCGGACGCCACGGCGGCCCCCGGCGCCGACACCGGGGAGGGCGGGGCGTCGTGGCCGAGGTCGGCGGGGTCGACGGCGGCGCTGAAGCGGTCCAGGTCCACCCCGTTGCCCACGTAGCGGATCTTGGCCGCCCGGCAGATGCCCACCATGGGCAGCACCACGCGGTCCTCCTCGCTCTGGACGAGCACCACGTGGGCCCAGGCACAGCACCACCGCTCGAAGAGCCACCCGAGGAGGTTGGCCAGCCGGGTGTTGTCCCGGAACCACAGGGCGCCGTGGATGGTGTACACGGCCCGGGTCCCGGCCAGGCGGGCGGCGGGCAGGCCCAGGAACGAGGCCTTGGGGGTGTGGGTCTGGACGAAGTCGAAGCGCTCCCGGCGAAAGAGGCGCCACAGGCGCAGCGCCGCGCCCACGTCGGAGAGGGCGAACTCGCGCCGGATGGGGACGATCTCGACCTCCAGCCCGGGCGGGGCGTCGTCGAAGCGGTCGCCGCTCACCACCGTCCACCGCACCTCGTCGATGGCCCGGAGCTGGTGGGCGAGGAGGAGCCGGGCCGTCATGGCGGTGGTCACGACGCGACAGCCCCGGCGGGCCGGCCCAACCCCCAAGCGACGCTCCACCCGACCCCCCTGCCCTGGGGCCGGTGCCCCGGGCGCTCCCCGGTCCGCCCGGGTCATCGGAACCCGGGTCCGGGGCCTATCCTACAAAGGGTGGGGGTGTTCCGATCGATGCTCGGATCGACGACACGCGCCCCGAGGCCATGTGCGGGATAGCGGGATTCTGGGAGCGGGGCCCGGTGCGGGCCGAGCACTGGGGCCCGGTGCTGGCGCAGATGACCGGTGCCCTGGCCCACCGTGGGCCCGACGACGCCGGCGCCGTCGTGGACGAGGACGCCGGGGTGGCCCTGGGGTCGCGCCGGCTGGCCGTGGTCGACCTCTCCCCCCACGGCCACCAGCCCATGGAATCGCCCGACGGGCGCTTCGTCCTGGCCTACAACGGCGAGATCTACAACTTCGGCCAGCTGCGCCACGAGCTCGAGTCGGCCGGGGTGCGCTTCCGGGGCGGCTCGGACACCGAGGTCCTCCTCCAGGCGGCCGCCCACTGGGGGCTGCGCCCCGCCCTGGAGCGCTGCAACGGGATGTTCGCCCTGGCCCTGTGGGACCGCCACCGGCGGCGCCTGGCCCTGGCCCGGGACCGCTTCGGGGAGAAGCCCCTCTACTACGGCTGGGCCGGGCCCACCTTCCTCTTCGGCTCCGAGCTCAAGGCCCTGCGCGCCCACCCCGCCTTCGTGGCCGGGGTCGACCGCGACGCCCTGGCCCTGTACTTCCGGCACAACTGCGTGCCGGCGCCGTACTGCATCCAGCCCGGCGTGGCCAAGCTCCCGCCCGCCACCGTGGCCGTCCTCGACGCCGGTGACGCCCCCGGCACCATGCCCACCCCCGAGGAGTACTGGTCGCTGCGGGCCGTGGCCGAGCGGGGCCTGGCGCGGCGCCCGGCGGGGCCCGCCGCCCGCCGCCCCGCCCCCGACGGCGACGACGACGCCGCCCTGGACGAGCTCGACGCCGTGCTCGGCGCCGCCGTCTCGGCCCGCACCCACGCCGACGTCGACCTGGGCGCCTTCCTGTCGGGGGGCATCGACTCCTCGCTCGTGGTGGCGCTCATGCAGGCGGCCCACCCCACCAAGGTCAAGACCTTCACCATCGCCTTCGACGACGCCGGCTTCGACGAGGCGGCCGAGGCCCGGGCCGTGGCCGGGCACCTCGGCACCGACCACCACGAGCTGCGGGTCACGGCGGCCGACGCCCTCGACGTGGTCCCCCGCCTGCCCGAGATCTACGACGAGCCCTTCGCCGACTCCTCCCAGATCCCCACCACCGTCCTGGCCGCCCTGGCCCGGCGCACCGTCACCGTGGCCCTCTCGGGCGACGGCGGTGACGAGCTCTTCGGCGGCTACAACCGCTACGCCTGGGCCCGGCGCTTCTGGCACCGGGTGGAGCCGGTCCCCCTCCCGGTGCGCCGGGCCGTGGCCGCCGGGCTCGGGGCCGTCCCCCCGGCGTGGTGGGACCGGGCCTTCGGCGCCGCCGCCCGCCTGGCCCCGGGGCCCTTCGGCCTGCGCATGCCGGGGACCAAGCTCCACAAGCTGGCCCGGGTCCTGCCCGCCGCCGATCTGCACGAGAGCTACGTCACCCTGGCCTCGCACAGCACCGACCCCGCCGCCCTGGTGCCGGGGTCGAGCGAGCCCCCCACCGCCCTGGGCGCACCGGAGGGCTGGCCCGCCGGGGCCGGGGAGCTCGACCACATGATGTACCTCGACACCGTCACCTACCTCCCCGACGACATCCTCACCAAGGTCGACCGGGCCACCATGGCGGCCAGCCTCGAGGGGCGCATGCCCTTCCTCGACCCCGCCGTGGCGGAGTTCGCCTGGGGCCTGCCCCCCGAGCTCAAGGTGCACGGGGGCACGGGCAAGTGGCTGCTGCGCCGGCTCCTGCACCGCTACGTCCCCGCCGCCCTGGTGGAGCGGCCCAAGGCCGGCTTCGGCATCCCGGTGGGCGACTGGCTGCGGGGACCCCTGCGACCGTGGGCCGAGGACCTGCTCGATCCCGTGGGCCTCGCCGCCGAGGGCATCCTCGACGTCGCCGCCGTGCGGCGCCTGTGGGACGAGCACCGCACCGGGCGCTTCGACCGCCAGTTCGAGGTGTGGGACGTCCTCATGTTCCAGGCCTGGCTCCGGGCCCAGCGGGGCCCGGCTCCGGCCCGAGCCTGAGCCGGGGGCGACCCGGCCCCGGGGTCAGCGCCGGGCCGGCACGGGCGCCCCCCAGCGCCCCCCGCCACCGGAGCGCTGGCGCTGGCGCTCGCTCGCCTCCCACGGGTAGCGCTGCGGGCTCTTGCGCTTGTGCAGGGGGATGCACAGGGGGACGAGGAGGAAGGGCAGGAGCAGCACCCGCTCCCGGTCGATGAGCCCGAGGTTGTTGAGGGCGGCGAAGGCGTAGGGGAAGGCGGCGGCGTACATCACGCACAGCAGCACGTAGGGCTTGAGCAGCGACGTGCGCACCAGGTGGACGAAGCGCCGCAACGAGGTCAGGAACAGGAGGATGATGACGGTGTTCTCGAAGGCGGCGAGCTTCTGGGTGGACCCGTGGGCGTTGACGGGGAGCGGGTCGAACAGCACGAAGTAGACGTCGCGGAAGTAGTACTGGGGCCCCGGCTTGTAGTTGATGCTGCTGGCCTGGCCCCGGTTGTTCTGGGCCAGCTGGGCCAGGTTGAACACGGGGGCGTGCTTGGCCAGCTTCTGCGACAGGGAGATGGCGGCCAGGAGCAGCACGGCCTGCAGGCCCATCACGGCCAGGCGCCGGAAGCCCCGGCCCGCCTTCTGCGCCGCCCCCTTGCGGCGGAAGAGCCCGGCCACGGCGAAGGCGGCCATGAACAGGAGGAGCTCCTGGGGCCGGACGTAGACGCCGATGATGGTGCCCACCACGAGCATCACCGCCCCGCCCCGCTGGTGGGCCATGACCCGGGCGGCGCCGTAGGCGCAGAGGCCGAGCGAGAGGAACATCATGCATTCCTTGCTGATGCCCGAGGTCCAGAAGAGCAGCGACGGCAGGAAGAACAGGGACCAGGCGTAGCGCCGGCGGTTGGCCTCGGGGAAGGTCACCGAGAAGGCGCGGTAGAAGGCCAGGGTGGCCAGGAAGGCCAACCACGAGAAGACGTAGAACAGGGCCAGCTTGTTGACGCCCACGATGGCCATGACCACGCCGGCGGCGATGGAGACCGACCCCTGGCCCAGCACCTGCACGGGGGGCTGGACGTGGCTCAGCGAGAAATTGAAGTGGTCGAAGCGCCTGGCCAGGACCGCACCCTGGTTGATGTAGCGGTTGTAGTCGGTGACCCCGTGGTAGATGTGGTCCACCACCCACAGCTGCACCGAGCAGAACAGCAGGTGGGTGATGGCGGCCGCCATGAGGATGCGGTAGAGGCCGGGGTCCTCCTCCTGGCTCGAGATGCGCCGGGCGATGGGCCGGGTGACGAGGACCAGGATGACGGCGACGGGGATCGCCACATAGATGTTGGTCTTGATCATGGGCGGCGCCGACGCTCCCTCACCGGGCGCCGCTCAGAGCCAGAGCTTGCTGCCGGTGGAGGCCGGCTCGGCCGGGGGCTCGTAGTGCTGCTCCAGGACCACCTCGGCCGGGGCGGGGCCGAGCTCGGCGTCGGCCCCGTTGCCGTCGGCGCGCCGGACGCGCTCGCGGCTCGGGATCTCGGTGAGCACCACCCCCAGCACCGGGGCCCGGAACCGGCGCAGCGTGTCGCCCGCCTCCCGGGCCTCGTCGGAACGGGTGAGCCCGTGCTGGGCCACGACCAGGACCACGTCCACGGCCGGCATGAGGGCGATGGCGTCGTGGGAGCGCAGCAGGGCCGGGGCGTCGATGAGCACGGCGTCGGCCACCTGGCGCGCCGCCGTGATGATGGCCGGCCCCTGGGTCACCACCTGGCCCCGGGTGGCGAGGAGCTGGTCGAACTGCAGGCGCGACACCCCGTCGACGGCCGAGGGCGTCGACAGGGGGACGAGGTCCTCGGGCACGATCTCGGCCTCGGCGTCGGCGTTGGTGCGCATGGGCAGTGAGCGGCCCCACTGCAGGTCGCCCATGGTGATCACCAGGGCCTGGGCCCCGGCCTCGGCGTACACGGCGGCCAGGTTGGCCACCACGGCCGAGCGCGACGGTTCGCTGCCGGGCGACACCACCAGCACCACCTGGCGCTTGGACCGCCCGCCGTTGCCCTCGTGGATGAGCTCCCCGCCGTTGGCCGGGTCCACGGGGTAGGGCGAGGCCGCCTGGGGCAGGCGCTCGGGCGGCCCCCACGGCGGGGAGTAGCCGTAGCCGTTGCCGAACCCGTTCCCGTTGCCATGGCCGTTGCCATGGCCGTTCCCGTTGCCGCTGCCGTTGCCGTTCCCGTTGGCGTAGCCGTTGGCGCTGGCGTAGCCGTTGCCGTACCCGTTGCCGACCAGGAGCGCCATCTCGGCCGCCAGGGGCTCGAGGAGCACGGCGGTGTGGAGGCGGCGGTAGGAGGCGGCGATGGCGGAGAAGGGGTCGGCCACGAGCTCGAGGCGCGCCTCGGACGGGGCCACGGCGAAGGGGGATCGGCGCACCGGACGGGCCGGGATCTCGGCCACCACGGGGAGGTCGAAGGCCTCCTCCGTGGCCCGCGTGGTGCGCAGGCTGTGGTCGAGCACCTCGACCAGGAGGATGATGCCCACGGCCAGCAGGATGCCGATGAGCAGGCCGCCCAGGATGCGCGTGGACTTGTGGTTGACGACGGAGGCCACCGTGAGCTTGTGGGCGAACACGGGCTTGGCCAGGGCCTGGCGGATGACCTGGTACCCGGGGACCTTGGGCCCGTCGAGCTCGTTGACGATCTGGTTGTGGAACTCCACCCCGAGCTGGTTGGTGAGCTGGCGCCGCTCCACAACGAGCTGCGACAGCGACGCCGTGGCGGGCGAGGCCCCGCTGATCTGGCCGTCGACGTCGTTCAGGCGCGTGCGCAGCAGGGCGACCTTCTTGGCCTCCGCCGCCGTGGCCGTGGCGTAGTTGGTCTGGGCCTCCTGCGAGATGTACTTGGCCACCGCCGCCGCCACGGCGTTGGCCAGCGCCGCCGCCGTGTCGGCGCTGAACCACGTCACCTGGATGCCGAAGGCGTGGATGGCGATGCCCTTGTCGCCCTTCTTGGGCAGGCCCAGCGCCGTGCGGCCGTTGACCACGGTGACCACCCCGTCGAGCTGGGCGGGGCTGAGGCCGGTGTGCGAGTCGGCGGCGGCGATCGACAGCACCTGGGAGTTCTTCACGTCGAGGAACAGGGCGGCGCGGCTCACGGCGTGGCGGCCCAGGGAGGGGGCGACGAGCGAGGTGGCCGAGTAGTACTTGGGGGTGGCGGCGGCGGCGGACGAGGGCGGTGCGGGCGCGGTCAGGTACCCGATGACTGCGCCGAGAAGTCCCAAAAGGACGACAAGGCGCCAGCCGCGAAGCACTGCCCCCCTGAAGTCCATCGCTGCCAACTTTCCCCGGTCGACCTAACCTGGCTCTGGGGCCGACCTGCCCACATTACCCCGTGTCATCGTATGCGCGCCCTGGGCAGGGGAAAAGCCCGGCCGTGCCTGGGGGAATCGTCATTTCTGACGATGCCGAGGACCATCATGTCTCATAACGTGCGGAAGGGGACACCGGGCAGCCACCGCGCGCGGTGTCACGGGCCTTGAGCCAGGGGGGCGAAACGCATGGCCATGGCGATTCGTGGGCAACGGGGCGACCCGGGAAGACGCAGGTCGCGCCAGGGGTCCGCCTTCCGGGGCGACCGCCTCGCCTCCCGTGCCTCGCACGTGCGGGCCCGGGCCCTGTTCCTCGTCCTCGACGCCGTGGCCGTGGCCGCCGCCTACGGCGTGGCCGAGGTGACCTACTTCCGGGACCGCCCCCCCGCCATCTACTGGCAGCACTTCATGCTGTTCCTTGTCCTGGCCCTGGCCGTCCACCTCCTGGCCAACGCCCTGTTCGGCCTGTACGGGCGGATCTGGCGCTACGCCGGCATCGAGGAGGCCCGCCAGGTCCTCTTCTCGGCCGGGACCGCCCTGGCCGTGCTCCTGGTCCTGCGCCCCCTGTGGCGCATGGCCCACCTGGAGCTGGTCCCCCCCCAGGTGGTGGTGGTCGGGGCCGCCTTCGTCACCATGGCCATGGGGGCCCTGCGCTTCCACTCCCGGCTCTTCGCCTGGCAGCGCGGCACCAACCGGGTGGGCCTGCGGGTGGCGGTCATCGGCAGCCGCGACGCCGGCGCCGAGGCCATCCGGGAGATGCTGCGCACCCCGGTGGCCGGCTTCGTCCCCGTGGCCGTCTTCGACGACGACCCCCGCAGTCACGGCCTCTCCCTCATCGGCGTCCCGGTGGTGGGCGGCATCGACGACATCCCCGCCGCGGCCGGGCGCTACACCATCCAACAGGTCCTGCTGGCCATCCCCAACCCCCCGCCCGAGCTCGTGGACCGGGCCCTGCGCTCGGCCGAGGCGGCCGGGGTGGTCATGAAGATCCTCCCCTCGGCCCGCGACATGGCCGTGGGCAAGCAGCACGGTGCCCCCCTGCGCCAGGCCCGCGAGCCCCGCATCGAGGACCTGCTGGGCCGCACGGCGGTGAGCACCGACCTCGACGCCGTGCGCCGCTCCCTGGCCGGCCAGCGGGTCCTCATCACCGGGGCGGGCGGCTCGATCGGCTCCGAGATCGCCCGCCAGGTGGCCGAGTTCAACCCGGCCCTCCTCCTGCTGCTCGACCACGACGAGACCCACCTCCACGACATCGCGGTGGAGCTCCCCGGGGAGTGCGAGCAGCTGCTGGTGGACGTCTCGGACCGGGGGGCGGTCTTCGAGGCCGTCCTCAAGCACCGCCCCGACGTGGTCTTCCACGCCGCCGCCCACAAGCACGTGCCCGTGCTCGAGCAGCACCCGGTCGAGGCCGTGAACGTCAACGTCTTCGGGACCCGCAACATCGTCCAGGCGGCGGCGGCGGCCGGCACGGGGCGCTTCGTGCTCATCTCCAGCGACAAGGCGGTGTCGCCCATCAGCGTCATGGGGGCCACCAAGCGGGTGGCCGAGGAGGTCGTGCTGGCCCAGGCCCCCGACGGGGCCGCCTACACGGTGGTGCGCTTCGGCAACGTCCTCGGGAGCAGGGGCAGCGTCATCCCCACCTTCGCTCGCCAGATCGAGGCGGGGGGCCCCATCACCGTCACCGATCCCCGCATGACCCGCTTCTTCATGAGCGTGGAGGAGGCGGTCCAGCTCGTCCTCCAGGCGTCGGTGCTCTCGGCCGGCCAGGAGATCTTCATGCTGGAGATGGGCGAGCCGGTGCGCATCCTCGACCTGGCCGAGCGCATGATCCGCCTCTCGGGGCTGGCGCCGGGCACCGACATCCCCATCCGCATCATCGGGCGGCGCCCGGGCGAGAAGCTCCACGAGGAGCTCCACAGCCCCGAGGAGGAGGCCTTCGCCACGGCCCACCCCTTCATCCGCCGGCTGATCCCCATGCGGGCCCCGGTGGAGCGGGTGACCGAGCAGCTCCGCGCCATGCGCGAGGCCGCCGTGCGGCGCGACGCCCCCCAGATCAGGGAGCTCCTCTTCGAGCTGGCCACCCTGCACGGCGGCGCCCCCGGGGCCGAGACGATCGACGCTGCCCCGGCGCCCGCCGGTGCCGTGAACGGCAACGGGCACGGCACCAACGGCCACGGCACCAACGGCTCGGCCGTGACGAGCCCGCTGGGGCCGGCGGACGCCGCCCACGCCGGGCACGATCCCGTCTCGGCGTGACCCCTCGGGCGTGAGGGGCGGCGCCGCCCGCGTGCCGGACCCCATGCCGTGACGGGCGACACCGCACCGGCCCCGGACCGCGTGCTCGTCACGGGCGGGGCCGGTTTCATCGGGGCCAACCTGTGCCGCGCCCTGGTGGAGGAGGCCGGGGTGGGCCGGGTGGTGGTGCTCGACGACCTCTCCACCGGGGCGCGGGCCAACCTCGAGGGGCTCCCCCGGGTCGAGCTGGTGGAGGGCTCGATCCTCGACGCCGCCCTGGTGGCGGAGGTGACGGCGGGGTCCGACGCCGTGGTCCATCTGGCCGCCCGGGCCTCGGTGCCCCGCTCGATCGAGGATCCCGTGGCCACCCACGAGGCCAACGCCACCGGCACCCTGCGCGTCCTGGAGGCGGCCCGGGCGGCCGGGGGCGTCCACGTGGTGGTGGCCTCGTCCTCCTCGGTGTACGGGGCCAACCGGGTCCTGCCCGCCCACGAGGACCTTCCCGCCCTCCCCCTCAGCCCCTACGCGGCGAGCAAGCTGGCCACCGAGGCCTACGCCCTGGCCTACGGGCACGCCTTCGACCTGCCCGTGCTGGCCTTCCGCTTCTTCAACGTCTTCGGCCCGCTCCAGCGGGCCGGGCACGCCTACGCCGCCGTGGTCCCCATCTTCGTGGCCGCCGCTCTCGACGGGACGCCCCTCCCCGTCCACGGCGACGGCACCCAGACCCGCGACTTCACCTACGTGGGGAGCGTGGTGGGGGTCCTGGTGGAGGCCGTGCGGCGCCGGGTCACCGCTCCCGGCCCCGTCAACCTGGCCTTCGGGGGCCGGGCCTCGGTGCTCGAGCTGGCCGAGGCCCTGGGCCAGGTCCTGGGTCGCCCCCTCCCGGTGCGCCACGAACCGTCCCGGGCCGGCGACGTGCGCGACTCCCAGGCCGACCAGTCCCGCCTGCGGGCCCTGTTCCCCGACCTGGCGCCGGTTCCGTTCGAGGAGGGCCTGCGCCGCACCGTGGCCTGGGCCCGCCACGCCCGGGAGGCGACCCCGTCCCCCTGAGCACCATGCCGTGCCGGCCGGGCCCCGGCGTGCCACATTGCCTCCCGTGGGGCGCGAGGCGGAGCGGGGCGTGAGGGGCGACGGCCGGTGGCGGCGGTGGTGGCGCCCGGCCCGGCCCGACGTGGCCGGGCTGGCCTGGGTGGCGGCGGCCGGGGTGGCGGTCCTGGTCCCGGCCCTGGCGCACGGCCTGGCCCTGGGCCCCTACGACCAGCTGGCCCGGTACGGGCTCTCGGCCCGGCCCGGGGTGGTGGTCCACTACACCGGCCCGGGCGACCAGATCGAGATGATGATCCCCTGGACCGTGCTCTCCTGGACCCAGGTCCACGCCGGGCACCTCCCCCTGTGGAACCCCTACGGGGGCCTGGGCGGGCCCCTGGTGTTCAACTGGCAGTCGGGGGCCTTCGGCCTGCCCGCCCTGGTCGGCTACCTGGTCCCGCTGCGCCTGGCCTACACCGTGGCCCAGATCGTGACCCTGCTCGTGGCCGGCTCGGGGGCCTACGTCTTCGCCCGGGTGCTCGGCACCGGGGTGCTGGGGGCGGCCGTGGCCGCCACCGCCTACGAGCTGAGCGGTCCCTTCATGGGCTGGCTGGGCTGGCCCAACGCCTCGGCCATGTCGTGGGCGGGGTGGCTCTTCGCCGCCGCCGTCCTCATCGTCCGGGGCCGGCACCGGGCCCGGGCCGTGGCCCTCTTCGCCCTCTCCCTGGCCCTGGCCGTCTACGCCGGGCAGCCCGAGACGGTGGTCCTCTTCGGCCTGGCCCTGGCCGTCTTCGTGGTCGTCCTCCTGGCGCTGCGCTCCCGGCGCCCGGAGGGCGGGGCGGTACTGCGCCCCGTGGTCGACCTGGCCCTGGCGGCGGTGGCGGGCGGGGCCCTGGCCGCCCCCCTGGCCCTGCCCGGTCTGCAGCTGGCGTCGGGCTCGGTGGTGCGGGCCGCCAGCTCCTACGGCGCCCTGCCCCCCCACGACCTGGTCCACCTCTTCTTCCAGGGATTCGACGGCCTGCCCGTGGCCGGCAACACCTGGTTCGGCAACTCCATCTACCCCGAGACCGCCGCCTACCTGGGCGTGGTGGCCCTGGGCCTGGTGGTGGTGGTCCTGGGCACCCGCCGGCGCCGGCCCGTGGTGCCCGCCCTGGCCGTGTGCGCCCTGGCCATGGCCGCCCTGTCCTACCTCTCCCCCGTGGTGTCGGCCGTGGTGCAGCTCACCGGCACCCGCAGCGTGGCCTGGCACCGGGCCGTCCAGCCCATGGACTTCGCCCTGGCGCTCCTGGCCGGGATCGGCGCCGACGCCGTGGTGCGGGCCGGCGACGGGCCCGCCGGTGCCGCCGTCCGGCGTTGGGCGGCCGGGGCCTTCGCCGGGGTGGCCGTGGTCCTGGGCCTGGTGTGGCTGGTGGGCCGGGGACAGCTCCCCTCGGCCGAGGCCGCCATCCGGGACCGCAGCTTCGTGTGGCCCGCCGTGGACGTGGTGGTGGCCCTGGCCGTGGTGGGGGCCCTGGCCCGGGGCGCGGCCCGCCGGGGGGGGCACGGGGCCGGGCGGCGCCGGTGGGCGGGCCGGGGGGCGGGGATCGTGTTCCTCGTCCTCCAGACGGTGTTCCTGGTGGCGGCGGGGGCGCCCCTGGCGTCGTCGAGCCCGGGCATCCCGGCCCCCACCCCGGCCGAGGCGGCCCTGGCCCGGCGGGTGGGGACCTCGCTCGTGGCGCTGGGCTCGCGCCACTGCCACCTCCCGCCCACCCTCGGCATCCATCAGGACATGAACGTCGTCTACCGGGTGCGGGAGCTGGCCGTGTGGGACCCCATGGTCCCCGAGGCCACCTTCGCCTCGCTGGCCCGCCTCACCGGGCAGCCCGCCTCGGCCGTGGGCGCCCCCCTCACCCTGTGCCCGGCCGTCGACAGCGCCGCCGTGGCCCGCGTCTACGGCGTCGGCTATATCCTCACCGCGGCCTCGGCGCCGCGTCCCAGGGGCACGGTCCGGGCCGGGGTGGTGGGGGGCGAGGACGTCTACCGCGTGCCGGGGGCGGCCCAGGCCACCCTGGTCCCCGTGCCCCCCTCGGGCTCGCTCCCCGCCGTCACCGCCCCCGGGGTGCCGGTGGGGGTGGACCACGCCGAGCCGGCCCGGTGGCAGGTGCGGGTCACGACGGCGGCGCCCACGGTCCTGCGCCTGCGGGTGAGCGACGTCCCGGGCTGGCACGCCACGGTGAACGGGAAGCCCCTGGCGCTCGTCCCCTACGCCGGGGCCATGCTCCAGGCCCGCCTGCCCATGGGCCGGGACGACGTGGTGCTGCGCTACTGGCCCCCGGACTTCACCACCGGCATCGTCCTCGCCGTCCTCGCCCTGCTGGCCCTGGTGGGGGCGCTGGGGGTGGGGCGCCTGCGGCGGCGCCCGCTCTTCTCAGCGGCCGAGCAGCCAGGCGGCGGCGGCCCACAGCCCGTGGCGAGCGGGCCGGGCGAGGCGTAGCGGTCGGCGGCCCCGGGCGGCCGGGCCGGGGCCGAGGGCCGGTGTGCCCCCGTGCCCGAGCGCCGGGGCCGTCCTCCCGGCCGGGCCCACGGGGTCGCGCTCCAGGGTGGCGAAGACCACCACCCCGGTGGGTCGCAGGTGGGCGTGGCCCCAGGCGTAGGAGGGGTCGAGGCCCCGGTCGGGGATGAAGGCCCCCGACGCCCGGATCCCGGACCGGATGGCTCGCTCCATGGCTGCACCCCCGCCCTCTCGGCGGCGCCGCCGCTCGGCGCGGCGCTCTGCCGGAGGTATCGGAGCGATCCGAGGGGTGCGGCGAACAACGCATGCACAACGAGCGACCCCGGGGCGCAGGCCCCGGGGTCGTCGTTGCGGTCGTGCGCCGTGGCGGCGCGTCGGCCCTCAGGGCCGGGGCGTCACCGCCCGAGCAACCACTGCGCCGTGCGGACGGCGGTGCGGGCCGTGGACTGGGCCAGGCCCCGTCCGGCCCCGGGCATGCGGGCCACCCGGGTCCCGAGGTTCCGGCCCGGTGCCGTCGGCGCCGGGGTCCCGTTCATGGCGCTGGGCATCACGGACGGTGCCTCGACGGTGGGCGCCGCCATGGCCTCGGCCACGGGCGTCACCGGCTCGGTCGGGACCGGCCCGGCGGCGGCCGGGGCCACCCCGACCGGCTCGGCCACGGTCGGTGCCTCGGGGAGCCGGCCGGGGTCGGTGACGACGTCGGCCGCACCGTCCTTGTTGGCCTTCTTCCACGGCATCGACCCGAGGTTACCCAATCTGGTCACCACCGTTCCGGCCGTCTCCTTGACCCCGATCCGGCGCCACATCTCGGGAGCGGCGTAGGCGAGCCGGCCCATGGCCCGGCGGGGGGCGTCCACCAGGAGCAGCATGGCAAAGCCCAGCACGATGAGGATGCCGCCCAGGATGCCGAGGAGGCCGATGCCGGGCCCGGGGCCGGTGAAGGCCAGGTTGGAGGCGGGCGAGGTCACCACCCCGGCCGTGGTCGAGGGG
>DATJOV010000400.1:0-5157 GCA_035506735.1 Acidimicrobiales bacterium
CCCGGTCCGGGCCGGTGGGATGGGGATCGACCTGTCCTTCATCGTGGTCTTCGTCGGTCTGGAGATCCTGGCCGCGCTCCTGTAGGGCCCGCGCCGCGCCGCGCTGCGCGCTGCACGTGGGAGCCCGGGGACGGCACGCCGTGGGGCGGGGTCGGGACACCGTCGCCGGCCCCCGTCCTCCCCGGCCCGGCGCTCGATGCGACGGGGCGGCACGGGGAGTGGCGAGACGAGCGCCGCACTGCGACGGGGCGCGGGGCACAGGCGCTCTATGCAGGGGTGAAGGCCCGTGGCTAGGATCGGCCGCATGGACAGTGGCAAGTCGAGCGGACAGGGTTCGAGCCTGGACAGCCTGCGAACCGTCGAATTCCGCCAGACCCTCCGGGGTTACCACATCGACGACGTCGACGAGTACCTCGAGCGCGTGGCGGTGGACGCCGAGGCGCTCCAGGAGCAGATGCGCCAGGCGGGTGAGCGCCTCAAGCAGGCCGCCGACCGCATCGCCCAGCTCGAGACCATGCTCCAGGAGGCGCAGCAGCGCCCCGCCGCCCCGGCGGCGACGGCGGAGGCGCCCATCGCCGACGACACCCTGCAGCGCACGCTGGTGCTGGCCCAGAAGTTCGTGGACCAGACCCAGGCCGAGGCCGAGACCCAGGCCCGGGTGGTGGTGGCCGACGCCGAGGACCGGGCCCGCAAGATCCTGGGGGAGGCCGAGCAGCGGGCCAAGTCGGTCACCGAGGACACCGAGCGCCACCTGCGGGAGGAGATCTCCCGCCTGGAGTCGATGCGCACCCAGCTGGCCGGCGACGTGGAGAGCATGGCCCGGCACATGGAGAACGAGCGGGCCCGGCTGCGCGGCGCCCTGGCCGACATGCTGGCCTGGGTGGACGAGCACGTGCCGGCACCCGGCGCCCCCGTGGGGGGACGCGCCGCCCGGCCCGTACCCCGGGTGGACGAGACCGGTCCCATCACGGCCGCGCCCGACACCCCGGCGGCGCCGGGGGGCCCGGGCGCCGACAACGGCGGGGGCCTGTCCATCGAGGCCAGCGCGGCACGGGCCGTGGCGGTGCAGGGCAACGCCGCCACCGGTGGTGCCCACGCCGTGGGCCGCGACGCCCCGGTGGCGCCGCCCGACCGCCCCGGTGTGCTGCCGGCCGAGGGCTCCCAGCCCCAGGCCATCGCCCCCCGCTGAGGGCGGGCGCCGAGCCCGGCGCCGCCCCCGTCACGCCACCGAGCGGGTCACCTCGGCGCTGAGCCCGGCCCCGGGCTCGAGGGTCAGGGTGTCGGCCAGGGTCTGGGCCATGACGAAGGGGCGGTGGCGCTCCACCGCCGCCAGCACCTCGGCCGGGGCCACCACCACCACGTCCACCCGGTCGGCCACGTGCAAGCCGGCCTCGCGCCGGGCCACCTGGATGTGTCGCACCACGTCGCGGGCCGTGCCCTCGGCTTCGAGCTCGTCGTCGAGGTCGAGGTCGAGGGTGACCACCCCGGCCTCCCCCGGCAGGGTGCGCCCCGCACCCTCGTTGCGGGGGCGCAGGACGAGCTCGTACTCGCCCGGCTCGAGGACCACGCCCCCGGCCTCGACGCCGTCCTCGGTGCGGCGCCAGTCCCCGGCCCGCACGGCGGCGAAGACGTGGGGGGCCCGGGGGCCGAGGCGGGGACCGAGGGCGGCGGGCACGAGGGTGAGGACCCGCTGCGCCACGTCGGCCACGTCGGCGGTGAGCACCACCTCCTTCACGTTGGCCTCCTCCTCGATGAGGGCCGTGAACGGCGCCAGGCGCTCGGGCCGCTCGGTGGCCACGGTGAGCCGACGCAGGGGCTGGCGGGCCCGGTGCCCGTTGGCCTTGCGCACGGCGTGGGCGGCCGAGCACACCGCCCGCACGGCGTCCATGGCCTCCACCAGGGCGGGATCGGCGGGCAGGGCGTCGGGGGCGGGCCAGTCGGCCAGGTGCACGCTGCGGGCCCCGGTGAGGCCGCGGTACACCGTCTCGGTGAGCAGGGGCAGGAGGGGCGCCGCCACCGTGCACAGCGTGGTGAGCACGGTGGAGAGGGTGTCGTAGGCGTCGGCCTTGTCGGGGCCGGGCCCCCCCGGGCCCTCCTCGTGCTCCCAGAAGCGGTCGCGGCTGCGCCGGATGTACCAGTTGTTGAGGGCGTCGAGGAACCCCGTGATGGCGGCGCAGGCGGCGAAGAGGTCGTAGGTGTCCATGGCGGCCGTGACCTCGTCCACCAGCGCTGCGGTCTTGGCCAGGACGTAGCGGTCGAGCACCCCGGTGGCGTCGGTGCGCCACCGGGCCCTGATCCCGTCGACGTTGGCGTAGAGGGAGAAGAAGTACCAGGCGTTCCAGATGGGGTTCAGGACCTGGCGCACCACCTCCTCCATGCCCTTGGCGTGGACGACGAGGTCCTGGCCCCGCAGGATGGGGGAGGACAGGAGGAACCAGCGCATGGCGTCGGCGCCCCACATGTCGAAGACCATGTCGGGCTCGGGGTAGTTGCCCAGGCGCTTGGACATCTTGCGGCCGTCGTCGCCCAGGACCACCCCGTGCACCACGCAGTGGCGGAAGGGGGGGCGGTCGAAGAGCGCCGTGGCCAGGACGTGCAGGGTGTAGAACCACCCCCGGGTCTGGCTCACGTACTCCACGATGAAGTCGGCGGGGAAGTGGGCCTCGAACCACTCGGCCTGCTCGAAGGGGTAGTGCACCTGGGCGAAGGGCATGGAGCCGGACTCGAACCAGCAGTCGAGGACGTCGCCCACCCGGCGCATGGTGGAGCGCCCCGTGGGGTCGTCGGGGTTGGGGCGCACCAGGGCGTCCACGGCCGGGCGGTGCAGGTCGGCCAGGCGCACCCCGAAGTCGGCCTCGAGCTCGTCGAGGCTGCCGTAGACGTCGACGCGGGGGTAGGCGGGGTCGTCGCTCTTCCACACCGGGATGGGCGAGCCCCAGAAGCGGTTGCGGCTGATGGACCAGTCACGCGCCCCCTCGAGCCACTTCCCGAAGGCACCGTCGCGCACGTGGGCCGGGATCCAGTCGATGGCCTGGTTGTGGGCCAGGAGGCGGTCCTTGATGGCGGTGACCTCCACGAACCACGAGCTCACCGCCTTGTAGATGAGGGGGGTGTCGGTGCGCCAGCAGTGGGGGTAGCTGTGGGTGTAGCGGGTGGCCTCGACCAGGGCCCCGCCCCGCTCGAGGTCCTCCACGATGCGGGGGTTGGCCTCGAACACCTGCATCCCGGCGTAGGGGGGGACGGCGGCGGTGAAGCAGGCCCGGTCGTCCACCGGGGTCACCACCCCGATGCCGGCCGCCCGGCACAGGGCGAAGTCCTCCTCGCCGAAGCCCGGGGCCATGTGCACCACGCCCGTGCCTTCGTCGGTGGCCACGAAGTCGGCCCCGAGGACCCGGAAGGCCCCGGGCTCGGCGGCGAAGAAGTCGAAGAGCGGGGTGTAGCGCCGGCCCACGAGCTCGGCCCCCTTGACCACCGCCAGGGGCTCGGCGTGCTCGAACAGGGCCGGGTAGGCGGCGGCCCGCTCGGCCGCCACCACGGTGGGCGCCCCCAGCAGCTGGTAGACGGCGTAGTCGATGTCGGGCCCCACGGCCAGGGCCAGGTTGGAGGGGAGGGTCCAGGGGGTGGTGGTCCAGGCCAGGACCCGCACCGGGCCGGCCAGCACGGCCGAGGCGGCGTCGGGGTCGGGGAGCAGGGTGAAGCGCACCGTCACGGCCGGGTCCTCGCGGGGCCGGTAGGCGTCGTCCTGGCGGGTCTCGAAGTTCGAGAGAGGGGTCTCGCACACCCAGCAGTAGGGCAGGACTCGCTCGCCCTCGTACACGAGCCCCTTGTCCCACAGGGTCTTGAAGGCCCACAGGACGCTCTCCATGTAGGAGAGGTCCATGGTCTTGTAGTCGTGGGCGAAGTCGACCCACCGGGCCTGGCGGGTCACGTAGCGCTCCCAGGCGTCGGTGGTGCGCTGGACCAGCGCCCGGCAGTACTCGTTGAAGCGGTCGATGCCGTACTCGACGATGCCGGCCCGCCCCGACACCTCGAGCTCCTTCTCCGCCTCCATCTCGGCCGGGAGGCCGTGGCAGTCCCAGCCGAAGCGCCGCTCCACCCGCCGCCCCCGCATGGTCTGGTAGCGGGGCACGGCGTCCTTCACGAAGCCGGTGAGCAGGTGCCCGTAGTGGGGGAGGCCGTTGGCGAAGGGGGGGCCGTCGTAGAAGACGTACTCGTTGGCGCCCCCCGACCGGGCCTCCACCGAGGCGGCGAAGGTGCCGTCCTCGGCCCAGGAGGAGAGGATCTGCTCCTCGAGGCGCGGGTAGTCGGGCTGCTGGGCGACGTCGGGATACGGCGCCGGGCGAGGGGCGTCGGGCACGGGCCCAGCGTATTGGACCGCCGCGCCGCCACCGCCCATGGCACCGGGGGCGTCGGGCCCCCGCCGGCGGGGGGACCGGGAACAGGGACGGGGGTCGGGGTGTTGCCGGGGGGACCGGGCGACGCTAGGGTCGCCCGACCTCGCCGAGCGGATGGAAGCATCACCATGACCCACAACGCCTGGCCCCACGCCCCGGGACGGTGCCGCTGATGGCGACGGCCCGGAAGCAGCCGGCCAAGAAGAAGGCCCCGGCGGCCAAGAAGGGCGCGCCCAGGAAGGCCCCGGTCAAGAAGGCGCCGGCCAAGAAGGCCCCGGCCAAGAAGAGCGCCGCCCGGGCCACGGCGGCCCGCAAGCCGGCCAAGAAGGCGCCGGCCAAGAAGGCCCCGGCCAAGAAGGCACCGGTCAAGAAGACGGCGCCCAAGAAGCAGCCGCTGGCCAAGAAGGCGGCCCCGGCCAAGAAGCAGCCCGCCAAGGCCCCGCCGGCCAAGAAGACGGCCCCGGCCAAGACCCCGGCCGCCAAGGCCGCCCCGGCGTCGCCGGCCCGGGTGGCGGCCGGCGCGGCCCCGGCCAAGACGGCGGCCCCCAAGCCGGCCCCGCCTCCCAAGCCGGCCCCGCCCCCCAAGCCCCCCAAGCCCACCCGGGGCCCCTACGCCTCGGAGCCCAAGTTCCTCGAGGAGCAGGTCGAGCTCCTGCAGCAGGAGCGCCGCACCTACCAGCCCCAGGCCGTGGACCTCGGGGCCGAGGCCGAGAGCCTGGCCCTCGAGCGCGAGCCCGGGGACGTGCAGTTCGACGAGGAGTCG
>DATJOV010000401.1:0-10244 GCA_035506735.1 Acidimicrobiales bacterium
TCCACGTCGAGGAGGCTCCCCGCCAGGTAGTTGCGAGCCTGCCAGGTGGGATGGAGCTCGGCGGCCAGGTCCCAGTCCCAGTCGGAGGCGAAGGGGAACTGCGTCTGGGCGTCGCCCTCACCGCCGGCGCAGTCGCCCACCACCACCCGGGTGAAGCCGATGTGGGGGTTCTCGGCCCGCCACGCCTCGACCAGCTTGTCCAGGGCGGCCTTGCTCACGGCGTACGCCCCCAGCCCGGGCCAGGGGGGGGTGAGCGAGGCGCTCACCGAGGAGAGGTAGGCGGCCACGCCCTTGGCCGCGTCGAGGTGGGGGAGGGCCGCCTTGGTCACCAGGGCGGCGCCGATGACGTTGATGTCGAAGGCCCGCCGCCAGGTGGCGGCGTCGGTGTCCACCAGCCGGGCCAGGGGGCCGATCCCGGGGGTGTAGACCAGGGCGTCGAGCCCGCCCAGGGCGGCGGCGGCGTCGTCCACGGCCCGGTGGCACGCCGCCTCGTCGGTCACGTCGCACGCCAGGGCCACCGTCCCCGGTCCCGCCTCCTTGGCCGCCTCGGTCAGCATGTCGTAGCGGCGGGCCAGCACCGCCACCTGGTCACCGCGGCGGGCCAGCCCGACGGCGATACAGCGCCCCAGCCCGCTCGAGGCCCCCACCACCATCGTGCGCATCGCCTCTCCTCCGACGTCGACGTCGAGAACGAGGGTACCGGGTCCACCCCGGCCGGGCCGGGGTCGAGGGCGTGGCGGCGTCAGGCGTCGGGGGGCCGGGGCCGGGAGCGGGCGGCGCGCTCCTCGGTCAGTCCCAGGGCGTTGACGAAGACCCGGGTCAGCTGGTCCAGGGCGGTGTCGAACGTGGTGGTGATGGCCCCCTGGACCAGCCACAGCTCGGGGAAGCGATTGGTCATGGCGCCGAGGGCGGCGGCGGCCAGCGTGGGATCGAGCCCGGGGTCGGCCAGCCCCCGTTCCTGCAGGGTCCGGATGGAGTCCGCCACCTGCTTCTGGTACTGCTCGTGGCGTGCGTTCCGGACCTCGTTGACGTGCTTGTCGTAGCGGGCCATCTGCTCGATGACCCCGATGATCCTGGCCTCGCGCCGGTAGCTGTCGAGATGGCGTCGCAACGCCTCCCTGATCCGTTCCCGTGGCGGGGCGTGGGACCCGGGGTCGAGGATCACGCCCGCCAGGGGAGCGCTCAGTTGCTCCTCGACCGACTCGGCCACCTCGCGGAAGATCTCTTCCTTGGAGTCGAAGTAGTGGTAGAAGGACCCGTGCGACAACCCGGCGCGCTCGGCGATGTCGGAGATGCGTGCCTCGAGGAAGCCGTCCTCCTCGAAGACCTCCTTGGCCGCCTCGAGCAACCGGGCTCTGGTCCGGGCCCCCTTCTGCGAGCGCGGGGGGTTCGACTTGCCGTTCTCGGCCGGGAAGGCAGTCGACAACCGGGCTCCTCTCGGGTCTCTCGGCTCCTCCGTCCAGGCTAACGCGCCCCTCCCGCTCGAGCGGGCCCGAGCCCGAGCCCGCTCCGGCGTCGGGCGTCGGGGCCGCACGCCGGACCGGTGCGGGCCGGCCGGTCCCGCCCCGATTGTGGCGCTCGATGGTCCGATCGCTAGGATGACCGGGCTATGGAGCTCACGGCCGGCTCGCGCTGGAAGAGCGTGGTGTGCGACACCGAGGTGGTCATCGTCCGGCCCCCGGACGCTCCCCGGATCCTGGCGTGCGGTGGCACCGCCATGGTGCCCGTCGGGAGCGACGCCCCGGCCGGCTCCCTCGACCAGGCCCTGGCCGACGGCACCCAGCTGGGCAAGCGCTACACCGACGAGGGATCGGTCGTCGAGGTCCTGTGCACCAAGGCCGGTCGAGGGACGCTCACCCTCGACGGCGAGCGGCTGGAACTCAAAGGCGCCAAGCCACTGCCCTCGTCGGACTGAGCTCGCCGGGGCCGGACGGCGACATGGACCTCGAGCTCCTCCTGAGCATGGCGGTGTCGTTCGACGACGCTCGCGTCGCCGTCACCGGCCCCGACGGCACGTCGCTGACCACCGGCGAGCTCGAGGCCGCCGCCGCCGGCGCGGCGACGCTGGTCCGGGAGGCGGGGGCGACCCGCCTGGCCTTCTGCGACACCAACGGGCTGGCCTTCCCCGTGGCCCTGTTCGGCGCCGTCAAGGCCCGCCTGCCCCTGGTGCCGCTCAATTACCGGCTCTCGGACGAGCAGCTGGGCCGGATCGTGGGGGACCAGGACCTCCTGGCCGTGGCGTCGCCCGAGCTGGGGGAGCGGCTGCGTCGGTTGGGCGTCGAGCGGGTCCTCGAGTCCTCGGCCTTCCTGGCCTCGGCCCGGGCCGCCGCACCCGGGGACGAACCCACCCCGGTGGACCCCGACGAGGTGGCCCTCCTCCTCTACACCAGCGGGACCACCGCCGCCCCCAAGGCGGCCGTGCTCCGGCACCGCAACCTGGCCGCCTACGTGATCGGCACCGTCGAGTTCGGCAGCGCCGGCCCCGAGGAGGCGGCACTGCTGAGCGTCCCCCCCTACCACATCGCCGGCGTGATGAACCTGCTGTCGAACCTCTACATGGGCCGGCGCGTCGTCTACCTCGACGCCTTCCGGGCCGAGGAGTGGCTGGAGCGGGTCAGGGAGCAGGCGGTGACCCACGCCATGGTGGTGCCCACCATGCTGGCCCGCATCGTCGCCGCCCTGCGCCAGGGGCCGGCCGACGCGCCGAGCCTCCGTACCCTGGCCTACGGGGGGGCCAAGATGCCCGCCCCCGTCATCGAGGAGGCGCTGCGACGCTTCCCCCACGTGGCCTTCACCAACGCCTACGGCCTGACCGAGACCAGCTCCACCATCACCGTGCTGGGCCCCGAGGCCCATCGCCAGGCCCTGTCGAGCGACGACCCCGAGGTCCGGGCCCGCCTGGGCTCGGCCGGGCTCCCGGTGCCCGGGGTCGAGATCGAGATTCGCGACGAGGACGGGGAGCGGTGCGGCCCCGGCGCGGGCGGCGAGATCTTCGTGCGGGGCGAGCAGGTGGCGGGGGAGTACCTGGGGGCGGCCGGGGGTGGCGACGGCTGGTTCGCCACGCGCGACCGGGGCCATCTCGACAGCGAGGGCTACCTCTTCATCGAGGGCCGGTCCGACGACACCATCATCCGGGGCGGCGAGAACATCGCCCCGGCCGAGATCGAGGACGTGCTCCTCGCCCACGAGGCGGTGGAGGACTGCGCCGTGGTGGGGGTCGAGGACGAGGAGTGGGGCCAGCGCATCGCCGCCGTCGTCGTGCTGGTCCCGGGCGCCACGGTCGGGGCCGAGGAGCTCCGCGCCCACGCCCGGGCCCACCTGCGGGGGTCGAAGACCCCCGACGAGGTGCGGGTCGTGGACGAGCTCCCCTACACCGACACGGGCAAGCTCCTGCGCCGGGTGGTCAGGGAGCAGCTGGTCGGGACGGGGCCGTCGGCGCCGTAGGCGCCCGATCGGGACCGCTCAGCGCAGGCGCCACTCCGGGCGCGAGGACCGGAAGGCGGCGTGGCCCTTCTCGATGTTCTCGAACTGGGTCCCGAGCGACACCAGGCTCGACACCTGGGCCAGGGCGGCACTGCGCGACAGCTCGTTGGCCATCCAGATGGCCCGCAGGGTCCCCTGGACGGCCAGGGCGGGGGCGGCGGCGATGGCGTCGGCGATCCACATCGCCCGCTCCATGAGCTCGGCCCCCGGCACCACCTCCGACACCAGGCCGAGCTGGTAGGCCCGGTCGGCCGACATGCGCTCGTTGGCGCCCAGGAGGGCCACGCGCAGGGTCTCGCCCAGGGGCAGCTTCTGGAGCAGGTGCGTGGACTCGAACCCCGCCACCATCCCGTAGGTCACGTGGGGGTCGAAGAAGGTGGCGTGGTCGGCGGCGATGATGATGTCGGCCTCGCCCAGCATGTAGAGCGCACCGCCGCAGGCCATGCCGTTGACGGCGGCGACGACGGGCTTCCACAGGTCGTTCTGCTTGGGGTTGAGGTTGGACCCCGGGTCGTTGTACATGAACGGGGTGGTGACCTGGCCGGCGTGGGGGGCCCGGTCCTTGGCCCGGGCCAGGTAGCCGTGCTCGATCGACTCGGTGCGGTCGATCCCGGTGCAGAAGGCCCGCTCCCCGGCGCCCGTCAGGACGACGGCGTTGACGGTGGTGTTGGTGCGCAGCGCCCTCCACAGGGTGCGCAACTCCTCCTGCATCTGCAGGTTCCAGGCGTTGTGCACCTCGGGGCGGTTGAGGGTGACGACCGCCACGTTCCCCCGCTCCTCGTACAGGAGCGTCTCGAATTCGAGCGCTGTCAATGCACCTCCATGTCGGTCCGGCCCCGCCTCCAGGGCCGCATCAGCATAGTCGGCACCCTGCGAAGAGATCCGGGGCCGCCGACGTGACCAATGGCCCGGGCGGGCGGGACCTCCGGAAGGCCCGGGACGCCGTCGCCGCTCCCTACGCTGGGGTGAGGACCCCCCAGGGAGGTGGCGATCGACCGTGTACGCCCGGGTGCTCACCTTTCAGGTCGACGACGAGCACATGCCCGTCCTGTGCCACGCCCTCGACGCCGCCATGACGCGCTGGCGCCACCGCGCCGGCTTCCGGGGCCTGCTGTGCATGGAGCACGACGGGCTGCGGGAGCAGGTGATGCTCATCACCCTGTGGGACGCCGGGGGCCTGGCCACCACGGCCAGTCAGGCCGAGGAGGCCCGCGAGCTCATCGCCGACGCCACCGAGGCCGGCGTCTCGAGCTGCACCTACGAGATCCTGGGCTTCGTCCCGGCCGGGGCCGGTGACCGTGCCACCCGCCCCGCCCCGTTCCCCTTCGCCGCTCCGGGGGCCGGCAGGGGTTGAGCCCGGCCGGCCGTGGCCGTCGCCGTCCGGGCCCCGCCCGGCCCGTGTCGTCCCCGCCGGTGGCGTCGGCGGGCTGGGAGGAACCTGAGACGGTCGCGGCCCGCGCCCCCGACTACCATCGCGCCCAGTGTCGGAGTGACGGGGGGTCGGGGCCATGGCCGTCGGCCGGATGCGGCGGGGGAGCGGGACCAGTAGGGCGCGTGGCGTCCTCGTGGCCGGCGTGGCCCTGGCGGCGACGCTCGGTTGCGTCCTCGACGCCGGACCGGCCGCGGCGGCGAAGAAGAGCAAGGACGCCCTGGCCCCCTCCATCACGACGGTGGCGGGGAACGGCCGCCAACCCCCGGACACCGCGGGCGCCCCCCCCGGCAACGTGGCCGCCACGGCCGTGACGCTCGGTTCCCCGCTGGGCGTGGCCGTCGACAGCCACGGCAACATCCTCCTCGCCGATCAGGACAACAACGTGGTGCGGGCCGTGGCCGGGGCGACCGGCACGTTCTACGGCCAGGCCATGACGGCGGGGCGCATCTACACCGTCATGGGCAACGTCGACGGCGTGGCCGGTCAGTCGGGCGAGGGACGGGACGGTCCCCTGGGGGTGGACCTCGACGACCCCAACGGGGTGGCCGTGGACGCCCTCGGCGACATCGTCGTGAGCGACACCGGCAACGACGCCGTCCAGCTGTACTGCGACAGCCCCGGGTTCCGCTACGGGGTGAGCATGAAGGCCGGCATCGTCTACACCATCGCCGGGGGCGGCACCGAGGGCGACGTCACCCAGGGGGGCCAGGCCCTGGCGGCCGGGCTCACCTCCCCCGACGGGGTGGCCTTCGACCGCTACGGGAACGTGATCGTCTCGGACACCGGCGACGACCTGGTGCGCGTCGTCCCCCAGACCTCGGGCACCTACTACGGCCAGGCCATGCAGGCCGGGGACATCTACACCATCGCCGGGATCAACGGGGACTACGGCTACTCCGGCAACGGCCGCCCCGGGGCCCTGGCGGCCATCTCCATCGAGCCCTTCGACGGGCTGGCCACCGACGCCCAGGGGGACGTGGTCTTCCCCGACGCCGACAACAACGTCATCCGCCTGGTGGCCGCCTCGGGCGGCACCCGCTTCGGGGTCAGCGTGCGGGCCGGTGACATCTACACCATCGTGGGCAACGGCGGGGACGGCTACACGGACAAGAAGCCCGCCCTCAAGACCCAGATCTCGGCTCCCCAGGGGGTGGCCTTCGACGCCGCCGGCGACCTCCTGGTGAGCGACGCCGGGAACAACGTGGTGCGCCTGGTCCCCGCCGCCAACGAGACCTACGCCGGGGCCAAGGTGAAGAAGGACCGGGTGTACACCATCGCCGGCGAGAGCGCCGCCTCGGGGTACACCGGCAACGGCGGCCCGGCCACGGCGGCGGAGATGGACGACCCGGCGGGGATCGCCGTGGCGCCCTCGGGGCAGGTCGTGGTGGCCGACAACGGCAACAACGTCGTCCGGGTGCTCACGGCCGTCACCGCGCCCACCCAGGCCAAGCGCCGGCGCTGAGCCGGGCCGGGCCGGCCCGTCAGGGGCCGGCGACGGGCCGGGCGAAGGCGGGGAGCCAGGGCGCCGTGGCGCCCAGCAGCTCCTCGGTCATGGCCACCACCCGCTCGTAGGGCAGGGCACCGGCCACGGGGTCGGTGAGCATGGCCTCCAGGGCCGTGCCGGGGTCGCCGGTGAGGGCGGCGTCGACGGTGAGCTCCTGCGAGCTCACCACGCGGCGCAGGTGCTCGCCCAGGTAGGAGGGTACGAAGGCCCGGTCGCGGGAGTGGAGGCCCTTGGCGCCGGCCACGGCCATGCACTCGACCACGACCCCGTCGGGGAGGTTCTCCACCTGGCCCCCGTTGGGCAGGTTGGCGGGGAGGGTGGCGGGCGTACCGGTGATCAGCCCGTCCAGCATGGAGGCCACGAACTCCCCCGAGGGCCACGTCGAGATGGTGTCGGAGGCGAGCAGCTCGGCCATCGAGGCGTCGTCCTCGGCCTTGTCGGCCATGTGGCCGTGCAGGCCGTAATGGTGGATCCCCCAGTCGCGGCCGAAGTCCGAGGCCGCCGTCACGAAGCCGGGGAAGAACTCCACCACGTGGGTGTCCGACGATCCCGGGAGGACGCCGAAGCGCCGGAAGAGCTCGAACTTCACCTTGTTGTTGGCCAGGACGTCGGCCTTGGTCCACCCCCGGCCCGGATCGGTCATGGTCCAGTGCATGGCCGGGGGGGGCGCCATCCACAGGTCCCCCGACAGGTCGAGCTCGCCCGACAGGGCGGCCCGCAGCATGGCGAAGCCGTCGTGCTCCCCTATGCGCAGGGAGGTCACCAGGGGCAGGTGGTTGACCCCTGCCACCACGGGGTCGATGGCGGCGAAGTCGGCGTCGAACAACAGGCTCAGCAAGAACTTGAGTCCCACGATCTCGGCGCACAGCCCGACGGTGCGGATCGACGTCTCGCGGGTCACCGCCCGGCACAGGGCCGTGAGGGGGTTGCTCACGTTCACGAGCAGGGCCTCGGGGGCGCACCGTTCCATGGCATGGGCCACGTCGAGGATGACCGGGACGCTGCGCAGGGCCCGGGAGATCCCGCCCGGCCCCACGCTGTCGCCCACGGTCTGGCGGATCCCGTAGCGGGCCGGGATCTCGATGTCGTGGCGCATGGTGGCGAAGCCCCCGACCGAGAACCCCGCAATCACGAACTCCGCCCCCTCCAGGGCGTCGTCGATGTCGGTCGTGGTCCGGGCGCTCAGGCCGATGCCGCGGCGCTCGGCGATGTGCTCCACCACCTTGCGGGCGGGGGGGAGGGATTCGGGGTCCAGGTCGAAGAGGGCCACCTCGGCGTCGTGCAGCGATGGGGTGTTGGCGAAGTCGACCATCAGCTTGGGGGTCCAGTGCGTGCTGCCCCCGCCCACCATCGCCACGCGCGCCGCCATCACCGGGTGACGATACTCTCCCGGCATGGTGCAGGCCCAGCGGAAGGTCGTCGACCTCGCCCCGGTGACCGTCCACGCCGACGTGGCGGAGCTGGGACGGGTGGCGGCGGAGGAGGCGGCCCGGACCATCCGCGCCGCCGCGGCGGAGCGGGGGGTGGCGCACGCCATGTTCGCCACCGGCAACTCCCAGCTGGCCTTCGTCGACGCCCTGGTGGCCATCCCCGAGGTGCCCTGGTCGGCGGTGGTGGTGTTCCACATGGACGAGTACGCCGGGGTGGGACCCGACCACCCGGCCGGCTTCCAGCGCTGGATCCGGGAGCGGATCACCGAGCGGGTCCGTCCCCGCCACGCCCATTACGTCGACGGCCTGGCCGATCCCGAGGCCGAGTGCCGGCGCTATGCCGGGCTGCTCCACGCCCACCCCCTCGACCTGTGCTGCCTCGGCATCGGGGAGAACGGCCACCTGGCCTTCAACGACCCACCCGTGGCCGACTTCGCCGACCCCCTCGACGTGAAGGTGGTCGAGCTCGACCGGGCCTGTCGCCAGCAGCAGGTCAACGAGGGCCACTTCCCCGACCTCGGGGCCGTGCCCGCCCGGGCCCTGACGGTGACGATCCCGGCCCTGCTGCGGGCCGGGGTGGTGCTGGCCGTGGTCCCCGAGCGGCGCAAGGCCGAGCCGGTGCGCGCCGCCCTCCAGGGGCCGGTCACCACGGCCTGCCCGGCCTCGGTCCTGCGCACCAGGGCCAACGTGCGGGTGCACCTCGACCGGGAGTCGGCCGCCCTCCTCGACTGGCCCTGACCCCGGGGAGGCCGCCGGGCCGCCTCAGGTGCGGTCGCCGGGGCCGATCCAGCGCTCGAGGAAGGGGTAGGCCTCCGCCCCGTGCCACTCGTGGACGCCCTCGAAGACGTCGTGCTGCAGGCGATCGGGGACCCCCAGGGCCTGGTAGACGGTGCGCAGACGGGCCACCTCGGCCGCCGCCACCGGGGCGGGGAAGAGGTCGTCCCCGGTCCCGGACTCCACCAGCAGGGGCCGGGGCGCCACCAGGGCGCCCAGGTCGACGTGCTCGATGCGCCCCAGCATCCCGGGGAGCACCTGCGATCCACACATGTTCCACGGCATCGTGTGCGAGGCCGCCCACGACGAGAAGTAGCCGCTCACCACCGCCGCCGCCACCCGGGTGTCGCGCGCCGCCAGGAACAGGGTGATGGTCCCCCCGTAGGAGAGTCCCACCACGCCGATGCGGTCGGGGTCGACGAGGGGATGGTCCTGGAGGACGTCGAGCGACCGGGCCATGTCCCACAGGTTCTGCTCCAGGGGGTTCATCCCGGCCATGTAGGCGTGGACCAGGTTGGTGTCACAGGCGTAGTGGTCCGGGGGGTTCCAGTCGAGGCGCTCGCCGAAGCAGCGCAGGTCCGGGGCCAGCACCACGTACCCCCGCAGGGCCAGCTGGTGGGCGTAGTCGGCGTTGGGGGTGCCCGTCCGCTCGAGCCCGCACGCCTCGGCCTTGCCCGGTCCGTGGCCGTGGACGGCGAGGACGGCCGGCCCGGGGCCGGTGCGGGTGTGGGGGACGAGGAGGTAGGCGGGGACGGACATGGTCTCCTCGGTGTCGAAGACGACCTTGTCCCGCCGGTAGTGCTCGAGCTCCTCGGACCCGAGCGTCTCGAGCTCGGGGGGCACGGGCTCGGGGTCCTCACCGAGCATCCCGGCCAGGCGCTCCCGGCACCGCTCCAGCCAGGGCCCGAGCACGGCGGGGTCGGCCACGTCCTCGGGCAGGGGGTCGGCCTGCTCGGTGCGGCTCAGCCGCACCATCCACGAGTACCAGGGGGAGTAGTTGCGCCGTGGCGGCTGCAGGTCACCCGGGAGCAAGGGGCTCCCAGCTCTGGATGACGTGCCAGCAGGTGCCCTGGGGTTTCCCGGTATAGGTGGGCACGCACAGCGAGGAGGGCGGCACGTTGTTGTGCAGGGACACCACCTGGTACTCGGTCGGCCCGGCGTACTGGTCGGGGCCGAAGCTCAGCGTGGGGGAGTAGGTGCCGGGGAAGTCGGTGATCCTCGACATCGCCTCCACGAAGGTGCGGCGGTTGAGGTCGGGCCCGGCCGTGAGGGCGGCCAGGGCGAAGAGGCGGATGGCCTGGCACCACCCCGCGATGGGCCCCTGCTCCTCGATGTAGGGCGAGACGGAGGAGGTGGGCTTGTTGTGGGCCGAGAAGGTCTTGTAGCAGGCCTCCACCCCGGGGTCGTAGCCCCCCTGGCTCTGCGGGATGGGGGCGTCGGTGCCCCCCAGGGTCTCCACCGTGATGCCCTCCTGGTTGTCCAGGCCCTGCTCGTAGGGGATGGGGATGAGGCCCAGGGCCACCTCGATGGAGGACTCGTAGTCCGAGAGGAGGAGCTTGGGGAAGTAGTTCTGCCCCTGTTCCTGGGAGAGGAAGGGGAAGAAGGCGTTGAAGGGCATGAG
>DATJOV010000402.1:0-5666 GCA_035506735.1 Acidimicrobiales bacterium
AGGGCCGGCTCGAGGCAGGTCTCGAGGGCCCAGGCCAGGTTGCGGCCCCGGGCGGCGCGGTAGGAGTCGGTGCCGGTGCCCCCGAGCTCCAGGGCCCGCTCGAAGAGGTCGTGGCCGAAGTGGGCCAGCTCCACCCGGGCGTGGGCCCGTTCGTGGGCGACCACCCCGGCCAGGTCCTGCGGGCCCTCGGGGCCGCGCGTGGGGAGGTAGGCGGCCAGCCCGTCCACGAGCTCGGCCAGCAGCACCACGAGCTCGTCCTCCTCCTCGGCCGGGCCGGGCTCGGCCGGGGCCACCTCGACCAGCACGGCCCCGGCCCCGCCCAGGCGGGCCACGGCGGCCTCGAAGCAGGCGTCGGTGGGGGGATGCCCCGTGCGCCACGTGCGGGCCACACCGACGCGGAGGCCGGCCACGCCCCGGCGGACGCGCTCCACCATGCCGGGGCGGGCGGCCATGACCTCGAGGAGCAGGGCGGCCTCCTCGGCCGTGCGGGCCATGGGCCCGGGGCTGTCCTGGCTGGCACTGACCGGCACCACCCCGGCCGTGGGCACCGCCCCCACGGCCGGCTTGATGCCGCACACCCCGTTGAGCGAGGAGGGGCACGTGATGGACCCGTCCGTCTCGGTGCCGATGGCCAGGGGGGCCAGCCCCGCCGCCACGGCCGCCCCCGAGCCCGACGAGGAGCCCCCGGCGTTGCGATCCAGGGCCCACGGGTTGACGGTGAGCCCCCCCACCGCCGACCACCCCCCGGTGGAGTGGCGGGAGCGGATGTTGGCCCACTCCGAGAGGTTGGTGGTGCCGAGGACCACGGCCCCGGCCCGGCGCAGGCGCTGCACCACGGGGGCGTCGCTCGTGGCCGGACGGCCCAGGAGGCTCGTGGCCCCGGCGCACGACGGCAGCCCGGCCACCTCGATGTTGTCCTTCACGAGGACGGGCACCCCGTGCAGCGGACCGAGGGGCTCGTCGCCGTCCCGGCTCGCCGCCTCCTCCAGGGCCGTGTCGGCCACGGCCAGCACGCTGCGCAGGGCGGTGGGGGTGCCGGGGGCGTCGAGGGCCTCGATGCGGGCCAGCAGGGCCTCGACCACCCGGCGGGCCGGCACGGCGGCCCGGCGCAGGGTGAAGACGTCGGCGTAGGCGAGCTCGTCGTCCACGCCCGGACTCTACGGGCGCGACGGGCGCCGGTCTGCGACGATGCTGGAGGTGCGGCGCCCGGGGGCGGCGGCCGAGGGCGATCCGAGGAGGCAGCCGTGGACGGAGCCATCGTCATCCGGGGAGGCTCGCTCGTCGACGGGACGGGGGCGCCGGCCCGGCCCGCCGACGTGGCAGTGGAGGACGGTCGCATCGTGGCCGTGGGCCCGGGCCTGCGGGGCGGGCGCGAGCTCGACGCCTCGGGCCAGGTGGTGGCGCCGGGGTTCGTCGACATCCACACCCACTACGACGCCCAGGTCTTCTGGGACCCGTGGCTCACCCCGTCCGCTTACCACGGCGTCACGAGCGTGGTGGCCGGCAACTGCGGCTTCTCCATCGCCCCCATCCGCCCCGAGCTGGCCGGCCTCCTGGCCCGCACCCTCCAGCACGTGGAGGACATGAGCTTCGACACGCTGTCGGTGGGGGTCCCGTGGGACGAGTTCGAGACCTTCCCCCAATACCTCGCCGCCGTCGAGCGACGGGGGACCGCCCTCAACTACGGGTGCTACGTGGGCCACACCGCCGTGCGCATGTACGTCATGGGCGAGGACGCCTACGAGCGGCCCGCCACCGACGAGGAGCTGGCCCGCATGCAGGAGGTGGTGGCCGACGCCATGGCGGCGGGGGCCATGGGCTTCGCCTCGAGCGCCTCGCCCACCCACAACGGCGACGGGGGCCGGCCCGTCCCCTCCCGCGTGGGCGACCTCGAGGAGCTGCGGGCCCTGCTGGCCCCCCTGGGCCGGGCCGGCAAGGGCGTCGCCGCCCTGCTCCCGGGGGGCGTCATCCCCAACCGCGAGCTCTTCGCCCTCCAGCGCGAGATCGGGCGCCCCGTCACCTGGACGGCGCTGCTCACGGTGCAGGGGTACCCGTACCACGAGAAGGTCGTGGCCGAGCACGACGCCGCCTGGGCCGAGGGCATCGAGGTGTGGCCCCAGGTGTCGTGCCGGCCCCTCGTCTTCCAGATGAACCTGGAGGAGCCCTTCACCCTCAACGCCCGGCCCAGCTTCGCCGCCCTCATGGGCCTCGACCGCCAGGGCCGGCTGGCCGCCTACCGCGACCCCGCCTGGCGGGCTGCCACCTGGGCCGAGGTCTCGGGCGCGTCGGGCGGCCTCCCCTTCAACTGGCCGGCGGTGTCGGTGGCGGAGTCCCCCTCGCACCCCGAGCTGGTGGAGCGCTCCGTGGTCGAGCTGGCCGCCGAGCGGGGTTGCACGCCCCTCGACGTGGTGCTCGACGTCTCCCTCGACGACGACCTCAAGACCCGCTTCTGGTCGGTGCTCGCCAACAACGACCCCGACGGCATCGCCTGGCTGTTGCCCCGCGACCACGTCCTGCTGGGCCTGGCCGACTCCGGTGCCCACGTCTCGCAGCTGTGCGACGCCTGCTTCGCCACCGACCTCCTCGGCACCTGGGTGCGCGACCGGGGCGTCATGAGCCTGGAGCGGGCCGTGCACAAGCTCACGGCCGAGCCGGCCGGCGTCTACGGCTTGGACGACCGGGGGTCGGTCGAGATCGGGAAGGCCGCCGACCTGTGCGTGTTCGACCCCGACACGGTGGGGCCCGGGCCCCTGCGCCGGGTGGTGGACTTCCCGGCCGAGGGCGAGCGCCTGGTGGCCGACGCCCCCACGGGCATGACGCACGTGCTCGTGAACGGCGTGCCCATCCGGGTGGACGGGGCCCCCGACGTCGAGGGCCTCGACGCCCGTCCCGGGGCCGTGCTGCGGAGCTGAGCCCGCCTCGTCACGACGGGGGTCGCCCGTCCTCGAGGTACACGAGGCCGGTGGCCCCCAGGGCGGCCCCGACCCGGCGGCGCACCGGCCCGCTCAGCAGCTCCAGGGCGGCGGCCGGCTCCACCAGACGGTGCTCGGCGATCTCCTCGGGCTGCACCACGATGGCCTCGAGGGCCCCGTCGTCGACCGTCCCGCAGTGGAAGAGGAGGCGCAGGCCACCCGGGCGGGCCGGGCGGGGCCGGAGGAAGTCCACGCACACCAGGGTCCCGTGCCGCAGCTCCAGCCCGCACTCCTCGCGGGCCTCGCGCCGGCACGTCTCCCACGGGGTCTCCCCGTCGGCCTCCATCTGCCCGCCCGGCACCGTCCAGCCCCCCTTGTAGGTGGGCTTGAGGACGAGGAGCCGGCCCCGGACGTCGAAGACGAGGGCGCCGGCCGAGGCCGGCACGCGGGGGACCTCGTAGCCGCCGTCCACCACGACGCCAGGTTCCCCCGCCGCCCCGGTGCCGTCAACCCCGGCCCCGTCGACCCGGCCCCGTCGACCCGGTGCCGTCAACCCCGGTGCGGGGCCGACGCTACGGTGGCGCCGAAGCGGAACGGCGAGCGAGGGAGCGGACGTGGCCGACCTGCGCGTGTCGCACATCGGGATCTGCGTGGGCGACCTGGAGCGCTCCCTGCGCTTCTACTGCGACGGTCTCGGCTTCGAGGCGGCCGCCGCCCACGACGTCGGTGCCGAGTTCGACGGCCTCATGGAGCTCCACGGGGTGGTGCTGCACTCGCGCTTCGTCCAGCGCGACGGGGTCTCCCTGGAGCTGCTGCACTTCGAGGCCCCCGCCTCCGTGGGCGACCCGGTGCGCCGCCCCATGCACCAGCTGGGCTTCACCCACCTGTCGTTGCGGGTGACCGACCTCGACGCCACCGCCGCCGCCATCGAGGCGCACGGGGGCACCGTCCTGGGCGCCACCCGGACCACCTTCGGCGCGGGCGAGGGCGCCCTCGACTTCGTCTACTGCACCGACCCCGACGGTGTGCGCATCGAGCTCATGCGCCTGCCGGGCTGAGGAACCACCAGCGGCCCGGCCCCGACGGCTACCGTCGCCGTCGTGAGCGCGTCGCCCGCCGCCGACCCGACGGGGGAGGCGGTGCGTGCCGTGACCAACCTGGTGGCGCGCTACGCCGAGCTCATCGACGGGGGGGACTTCGCCGGGCTGGGCCAGCTCTTCGCCGAGGCCGTCTTCGGCGGGGAGGGCGACGCCGTGGTGCGCGGCGGCCAGGCCGTGGAGGGCATCTTCCGGTCCATGGTCATGGTGCACGACGACGGGACGCCCCGCACCAAGCACGTCACCACCAACCTCCAGGTCGAGGTGGACGAGGGCGGCGAGGTGGCCACGGCCCGTTCCTACGTCACGGTCTTCCAGGCCCTGCCCGACCTGCCCCTCCAGCCCATCGTGGCCGGGAGGTACCGCGACCGCTTCGCCCGGCGGGAGGGCCGCTGGGTCTTCGTGGAGCGCCGCTTCGTCACCGATCTGGTGGGGGACGTCCATCGACACCTCCGAGGTGGCGCCGCCGCTCTCGGTGGGTGAAGTCGACGTTGCGTGAGATGCGACGCGCGAAGCGTCGCTGCATTTCGGCCCTGTCTCTCCGTCACCCCGCGAATCCGGACGGTGAGCGCGGCGGGTCCATGACGGTGTGCAGCATCTGGGCTATACAGACCTCGTGCGCCTGGGCCGCGTGTTCATCGTCGAGGGAGATCCGGGTGCCGGAGGTGGCTACGCCGGCCCTTTTGACCTGCGCATCGAGCGCGCCGGGTGGGTCCTGGTCGATCCCGCCGCCCCCGGGGCGGAGCGGCGGTGGGCGTGGGAGGACATCGGCGGCCTGAGCACCGACCTCGGGGGTCATACCCCCGACGGCGAGCCCGCCACCGGGATCGACGTCGTGGTCAACGGGTGGCCGGTGCACCTCGTGGTCTCGGCCGAGCAGCTGCCCCACCCCGGGGTGGCCCTCCTCACCGCCTCGGCCCCGGTGGGCCACGACCTGCGCCAGCACGGGGGCATCAGCGCCGCCCCCGACCGGCCCGCCGCCACCCTGGCGGCCGTCCCCGCCGTCGAGGGCCCCCCCGCCCCGCGGCGGGCCCGACTCCGCCAGCTGCCCATCCGCAGCGCCGGGGCCACCGGCATCGCCGCCGCCACCGCCGTGGCCGTCACCGTGGCCGGCACGGTCATCGCCGTGGCCCTCCTGGGCTCCTCCGGGGGCACCCCGCCCCAGCTGTCGTCGGGCCAGACCGGCCCCCGCCCCACCGTGACCACCCCCAGCGGATCGAGCAGCACCACCCCGGCGCCGTCGTCCACCACCACGCCGGCCGGGGCCCCCTCGACCACGGCGGGCGGGACCCTGTCGGTCCCCATCCCCCCCGTGGTCACCTCCACCACGGCCGGGACCACCCCGGCGCCGGGCCCCAAGCCGGCCACGGCGCCGGCCTCCAAGACCACGTCGACCAAGTCCTCGGGCGGCTCCACCAAGACCACCAAGTCCTCGGGGACCACCAAGACCACCTCGGGCGGCTCCTCGGGGTCCTCGGGCTCGGGGTCCTCGGGTTCGGGCTCGGCCACCACCACCCCCGGATCCCCCGCCTCGCCCACCTCCACCGCCCCCGGGGCCACCACCACGGCGGCGCCCGCCACGACCACCACCACCAGGCCGCGGCGCCGGCCTCCAAGACCACGTCGACCAAGTCCTCGGGCGGCTCCACCAAGACCA
>DATJOV010000403.1:0-3444 GCA_035506735.1 Acidimicrobiales bacterium
GTGCGGTGTCCCCGGCGCTGGGCGGTGGCCGAGGTGCTGTCGGCTCCCTGACCGGCTCCCGCGGCCCACCGCCCGGCGGCGCGGCGCCCATGCCACACCCGCTGACTAGGGTGCAGTCCCATGGCCGATCGCGGTCGCTTCACCGAGCTCGCCATGCCGCACATGCAGGCGCTGTACACCGCCGCGCTGCGCATGACCCGGAACCCCGCCGACGCCGAGGACCTGGTGCAGGAGACGTTCCTGAAGGCGTACCGGGCCTTCGACCGCTACGAGGACGGCACGAACCTGCGCGCCTGGCTGTACAAGATCCTCACCAACACGTTCATCAACAGCTACCGGGCGGCCAAGCGCCGGCCCGAGAAGGCCGACGTGGAGGACGTCGAGGACCTCTATCTCTACCGGCGGCTGGGGGAGCTGCGGGGGGAGCAGGGCCGCTCGGCCGAGGACGAGGTGTTCGAGCGCTTCACCGACGACGAGGTCAAGGCGGCCATCGAGTCGCTGCCGGAGTCCTTCCGCATCGCCGTGCTCTTGGCTGACGTCGAAGGTTTCTCCTACAAGGAGATCGCCGACATCACCGAGGTGCCCATCGGCACCGTCATGAGCCGGATTCACCGGGGAAGAAAGGCCCTCCAAAAGGCGTTGCTCGATTTTGCCGTGGAACGAGGCCTCGTCGGGTCGACCGAGGCCGGGCATTAGCCTCGGGGCTGATGGGAGGGCGCGAGATGGGGTCGGGCGAGGACGGCGTCGACTGCAACGAGACGATCGAGCGCCTCTACCACTTTCTCGACGGTGAGCTCACCGACGACCGCCGGCGCGACATCCAGCACCATCTCGACGACTGCGCGCCGTGCCTCGACGCCTTTGACTTCGAGGCCGACCTCCGGGTCGTGATCGCCAACCGCTGCAAGGACCACGTCCCCGACGCCCTGCGCAAGCGGGTGCACGACGCCCTCCTCGAAGAGGAGCGTCGCCACCCCACCGGCTCCTGACGGCCCGGTCGGAGAGCGCCACCGGGGGGCGGCCGTGGGCGCCCCCCGCCACGCCCGTGCCTGGGGGCGCCCACGGCCGCGGGCCGGCCCGCCCCGTCCCGGGGGAATCACAACGGTTGGACAACGACACGGTCCTCGCCTCACGACCGGCATGTGCGGGGTCGATAGGAAGCCCAGACACAACCACCGGCGGGAGGTTGACGGGGGCATGGAAGACCGCAGCGAGCGTGGTGATCACTCCATCGGGGCGACGGGGTTCGGCGGGCACGGCCGGCCTTCCCGGACGTTCGCGTCCGGTCGGGTGTGCGCCGAACCGGGATGTGAGACCCGGCTCTCGATCTACAACGACGACGAGTACTGCTGCCTCCACGTGAGCCCCAGCACACCGCGCCTGCGGGGCAAGAAGATCGCCTAGCCGGCCGGGGCCGGCCCGGCCCCCGTTCCCGGTGGGGCGCGGTGGGCGGGGCCGTCCCTACACTGGGGCCGTGACCAGCCCCGTGTCGTGGGACGTGGCCCAACGCGTCGCCACCTGGGTGGGAACGCGGGGATCGCTGCTCGGACCGCCCACCCCACCCCTCGACTCCGCCACCCGGGCCCAACTCGAGGCGGACTTCTCCGAGGCCACCGGGCGCGCCGAGGAGATGGTGGTGGCCGCCACCGGGCTGCACCCGGCCACGGGGACGGCGGGGGCGGTGGTGGTCGACCGGGCCGGATGGGTGGCCGCCAACCTGTCGTCGTTCCAGCGCCTGCTCGAGCCGGTGCTCGAGCAGTTCGAGTCGCCCACCATGCGGGGCCCCCTGGCCGGGGCGGCCCGCCACGCCACCGGGGCCCAGCTCGGCCTGGTGCTGGGGTGGATGGCCACGCGCGTCCTGGGCCAGTACGACCTGCTCCTGGCGGTGGGGGTGGGGACGGGGGGGCTCGTCTCCTACGTGGGTCCCAACATCGTGGCCCTGGAGCGCCGTCACGGCTTCCCGGCCCGCCAGTTCCGCCTGTGGATCGCCCTCCACGAGGTGACGCACCGCTGTCAGTTCACCGCCGTCCCCTGGTTGCGGGGCCACTTCCTGTCCATGGCGGAGGAGGCCATGTCGGGCATGACGCCCGACCCCCGCCGTTTCGCCGAGGCCCTGCGGCGCGCCGCCGCGGCCGTGCGGGCCGGGCACAACCCCCTGGAGGAGGCGGGCATGCTCGGGCTGGTGGCGCCGCCCGAGCAGCTGGCCGTCATCGGCCGCATCCAGGCCATGATGAGCTTCCTCGAGGGCCACGGTGACATCACCATGGACCGGGCCGGGGCCGACGCCGTCCCCGACGCGGCGTGGTTCTCCCGGGTGCTGCGCGAGCGCCGCCGGCGGGCCAGCCTGCCGGCCCGCCTCCTGCAGCAGCTGGTCGGCCTGGAGGCCAAGTTGCGCCAGTACGAGCAGGGGGAGCGCTTCATCCGGGCCGTGGAGGCCACGGGTGGTCCTCAGTTGCTGGCCCGGGTGTGGGACGGGCCCGACATGCTCCCCACCATGGACGAGATCCGCCACCCCGAGACCTGGGTGGCCCGGGCCGGCCCCGCTCGCCTGGCCACCGGCTGATGGCCCCGGGGGTGGCGGCCGGCCTGCTCGAGCGGTGCACCTTCGCCCCCCCCGGCACCCCCGTCACCTGTGCCGTCTCGGGTGGGGCCGACTCCCTGGCCCTGTTGGTGCTGGCGGTGGAGGCCCGGTGCCGGGTGAGCGCCGTCCACGTCGATCACGGCCTGCGCCCCGGCTCGGCCGCCGAGGCCGACGTGGTGGCCGACGCCGCCGCCTCTGTGGGGGCGGACTTCCGCGCCGTGCGCCTCGAGGTGGCCGACGGGCCCAATCTCGAGGCCCGGGCCCGCGCCGCCCGGCGCCGCGTCCTGGGCCCGGGGGCGGCCACCGGCCACACCATGGACGACCAGGCCGAGACGGTGCTCGTCAACCTGCTGCGGGGGGCCGGTGTGGACGGGCTGGCCGGCATGCGACCCGGACCCGCCCATCCCATGCTGGGCCTGCGCCGGGCCGAGACCCGGGCCCTGTGCGCGGCGCGGGGTCTCGTCCCGGTGCAAGACCCGTCCAACGCCGATCCCCGCTTCGTGCGCAACCGGGTCCGGCACGAGCTGCTCCCCCTGGCGTGCGCCGTGGCCGGGCGCGACGTGGTGCCCGTGCTCGCCCGCCAGGCCGGCGTGCTGGCCGCAGAGGCCGACCTCCTCGACCGCGTGGCCGAGGTTCTCGACCCCCGCGACGCCCGGGCGTTGGCGCGGGCCCCGCTGGCACTGGCCCGGCGGGCCACCCGCCGGTGGTTGCGGGGTGGGGCCCCGCACCCCCCCGAGCTGGCCGCCGTGGAGCGGGTGCTGGCCGTGGCCCGGGGCGAGTTGGGGGCCACCGACGTCGCCCCCGGGGTGCGGGTGCGGCGGTCGGGCGGGGTGTTGTCGTCGTCGCCGGTGCGGGGAGGGGTC
>DATJOV010000404.1:0-14134 GCA_035506735.1 Acidimicrobiales bacterium
CCACCGCCACGGGGGAGCCGGTCGGGGTGAGGGCCAGCACGTCGAGGCCGGCCTCGTCGGCCACGGCCGTGACGTGGGGGAGGTGCCGCAGCTCCCTCACCACGGCGGGGTCGTAGCCGCGGCCCGCCGCCCCGGGGATGAGCGGGTTGAGGATCGAGGTGATGGCGGTCACGGTCGAGGCGCGGGTGGCCTGCATGAGCAGGGGGTAGGAGGCCTGGGTACGCCGGCCCCCGGCCACGGCGGCCATGGCCAGCCCTCCCACCAGGGCGACGAGCAGCACCAGGCTGAGGTAGGCCGAGCGCCGCCGGCGCACGGTGGCCGCGGTGCGGTAGCCCGCCACGCGCAGGGACCCGGCGTTCATGGATCGCCGCCTCCGCCCACCGCGTCATTGTGGGGCCCCCGCCCCCGCCCTCCAATGGCGGTAGCCGGTGCATCGCCGCGGGTGCTGGCACCCCGGCTGGCCCGCCGCCCCCCCGGGCCCCGGCTCGGCCCCGCTAGGTGCGTTCGTAGCAGTTGAACATCCAGCGCACCCCGTAGCGGTCGAGGGTGCAGCCCCAGTAGGCCCAGGGCATCGGGGTCATGCCCGTCGACTCGCTCCCGCCCGCACTGAGGGCGGCGTAGAGCCGGTCGGTCTCGTCCCTGGTGTCGGGCTCGAGGCAGATGGTGACGTTGTTCCCCACCCGCAATTCGTGGCCCATGGACTCCACCATGTCGGTGCCCATGAGGACGTGCCCGGCCAGGATGGGCAGCTCCACGTGGGCCACGAGCGCCTTCTCGGCGTCGGAGAAGGCCGGGGCGTCGGGCGCGGCGGGGAGGTCGCCGATGCGGTTGAAGGCGCCCGGCTCGGTGCCGAAGACGGCGGCGTAGAAGCGGAAGGCCTCCTCGGTGTCCCCCATGAAGTTCAGGTAGGTGCACACCCTGCTCATCGTCGCCGCTCCTCTGCTCCCGGGGCGGCCCCGTGGGGGGCCGTCGCTGCTCGGCCGTGCCGACCTCGTCCCCGTCCACGCATCATCGTTCCCCTACCCCTCGATGAGCGACCCCAGCCGCTCCACCGTGGGGTTGGCGCCGGTGAGCCAGCTGTCGTCGACGCCCAGGCGGGCCAGGAGGCGGGCGGCCCGGACCAGGATGGCGCCGCTGCGCAGGGCGGCGAAGGCCTCGTACCAGCGCAGGTCGGCCAGGGGGCGTCCCAGGCGATCCTGGTAGGCGGCGACGGTGGCGTCGTGGCCGGGGAAGCCGGGGAGGTCGCCCCGGCAGCGGTCCACGGCCATGGCGTGCAGCGTCAGGTACCACCCCAGGTCCACCTCGGCCGGCCCGACGGCCGCCATCTCGAAGTCGAGCACGGCGGCCACGCCCATGTCGTCGCCGACCAGGACGTTGCCGAGCTGGACGTCCCCCCACAGCAGGGACGGGGGCGGCTCGACCCGGGGCAGGTGGGCCCGGCACCACCGCACCCCCTGGGCGAACACGGGCGGGGCCCCCTCCCCGCCCTCGGCCCACCCCAGGTAGGCCTCCCACCGGTCGAGCTGGGCACCGAGCCACCCGCCCGCCCCCGGCGCCGTCCCCAGCACCGCCCCGCACCCCAGGGCCTCCCAGTCCAGCCGGTGGATGGCGGCCAGGGCGTCGAGCACGGCCGCGTGCAGCCGGGCCTGCTCGCCCGGGGTGGCCTCGGCCAGCCATCCCCGTCGCAGGTAGGGCTCGTCGGCCCGCACCACCCGCCCCGCCACCCTGGGCATGAGGAGGAAGGGCGCCCCCAGCCAGCCCGGGTCCTCCTCCACCGCCAGGGGCGCCACGGCGGGGAGGCCGGCCCCGGCCACGACGGCTTGGAGCCGTCCCTGCATCCCCAGGTCGTAGCGGGGGAAGAGCCCCTCGCCGTGGGGGGGGAGGCGGAGCACGGCCGAGGTGTGGTCGTCCCCGTCCCAGTCGATCTCGACGAAGACCGTCTCGCTCGACAGCCCGGTGAGGGGTTGCTCGAGCGGCGCCACCCGGGCCGTCCCCGCCCCCGGCCGCCAGTGGGCGCACCACCGGGCCAGACCGTCCCGCACGGCGTCGAGGTCGCGTGGCTCGGAGATCCCCATGGGGAGGCTCAAACTATCGTCGGGGCGTGACGACCGTGGCCGACCTGGTCCTGGGGCGGGCCGAGGACGACCATCCCGGCCTGCGGTTCGAGGACACCACGTGGACGTGGCGTCAGGTGGTGGCCGAGGCCGCCGCCCGGGCCGCCCTCCTGCGCCGCCTGCGCCGCCCCGGGCCCTTCCACGTGGGCGTCCTCCTCGAGAACGTGCCCGAGTACCTCTTCCTCCTGGGCGGGGCCGCCCTGGCCGGGGCGGTGGTGGTGGGCATCAACCCCACCCGGCGGGGGGCCGAGCTCGGACGCGACGTCCGTCACACCGACTGCCAGCTCCTCGTCACCGATCCCGCCCAGCGGGAGCTCCTCGACGGCCTCGACACCGGGGTCCCCCCCGAGCGGGTCCTGGTCACGGGGACGCCCTCGGACCCCGGCACCCTGGCCCGGGCCGGCTCCTCCCCGGGGGGCCACGCCGTCCCCGGGCCCGGGGAGGGCGACGCCCCCGGTCCCGACGCGCTCTACCTCCTCCTCTTCACCTCGGGCTCCACCGGGGCCCCCAAGGCGGTCCGGGTCACCCAGGGGCGCATGGCGGCCCAGGCCGTCACCATGGCGGCCGGCTCGGGCTTCGGCCCCGGGGACGTCCTGTACTGCGCCATGCCCCTCTTCCACGGCAACGCCCTCACCACCTGCGTCGTCCCCGCCCTGGCCTCGGGGGCCACCCTGGTGCTGCGCCGGCGCTTCTCGGCCTCGGGCTTCCTGCCCGACGTCCGGCGCTACGGGGTGACCTACTTCAACTACGTGGGGCGGGCCCTGGCCTACGTGCTGGCCACCCCCGAGGACCCCGGTGACGCCGGGACCACCTTGCGCTTCGGCTTCGGCACCGACGCCTCCCCCCGGGACATCTCCGCCTTCAAGCGCCGCTTCGCCTGCCCCGTGGTCGAGGGCTACGGCTCGAGCGAGGGGGCCATCTCCATGGCCCGGGTGCCCGGCACCCCCCGCCAGGCCCTGGGCAAGCCCCCGCCCGGCACCGACGTCATCGTGGTCGACCCGGCCACGGGCCGGGAGTGCCCCCCCGCCGTCTTCGACGCCGAGGGCCTCCTGGGCAACGCGGCGGAGGCCATCGGCGAGATCGTGAGCCGCGACGGGGTGGCGCGCTTCGAGGGCTACTACGCCAACGAGGACGCCGACGCCGAGCGCACCCGGGGCGGGTGGTTCTGGTCCGGCGACCTCGGCTACCGCGACGCCGAGGGGTTCTTCTACTTCGCCGGGCGCACCGCCGACTGGCTGCGCGTCGACGGCGAGAACTTCGCCGCCGCCCCGGTGGAGCGCATCCTGGCCCGCTTCCCCGGGGTGGTCACCGCCGTGGTCTTCCCCGTCCCCGATCCCCGCACCGGGGACCAGGTCATGGCCGTGTTGGAGACGGCCGACCCGGCCGCCTTCGACCCCGCCGCCTTCGCCCGCTTCCTGGCCGGGCAGCCCGACCTCGGCACCAAGTGGGCACCGCGCTTCGTGCGGGTCACCGACCGGGTCCCGCTCACGGCCTCGGGCAAGGTCGACAAGCGGCCCCTGCGGGCCGCCCTGTGGCACGGCGACGGGGGGGTGTGGTGGCGGCCCCTGGACGGGGACGGGAGCGGCGCACGGTCCGGCGCCGCCGCCGCCGGGTACCGGCCCCTCACGGCCGAGGACGTGGCCGCGCTCGAGGACCGCTTCGCCGCCCACGGCCGGACCGGGCTCCTGCGCATGTGAGGGGCCCGGCGCACGGCCGGGGCGCACGGGTGGGGGACCGGGCGCGTGGCCTACAGTCGGTCCGACCCACGACCGCCGGTGTGCGGCGGGCCGGGGCCGGGCTCACGAGGAGGCCGACATGGGACTGATGGACAAGGTCAAGTCACAGGCCACGCAGCTGGCCGAGAAGGCCCAGCAGGCCGGGCAGATGGGGCAGGCCAAGCTGGCCGAGGTCCAGGCCAAGCGCAAGGCCGACGCCCTCCTGCTCGAGCTGGGCGGGCTCACCTACCTCGGCCGGGTGGGCCGGGGCGAGCCCGACGGCGGGTCCCGGGCCACCGAGCTGGTGGGCCTGCTCCAGAGCCACGAAGCCGAGCACGGCCCCGTCACCGTGACCTCGGCCAACGCCGCCCTGGCGGAGGCGTCGGGGGTGGTCGACCCCTCGGGCACGGCCCCGGCCCCGGCCGCCGCCCCCCCGACCTCGTCGTCGGGGCCGATCCCCCAGGCCCAGTACGGGTCGGGCGAGAGCTGAGGTCCGCGCTTGGCCTGGGAATTCTTCACCGATCCCGAGTTCCAGGAGAAGCTCGACTGGACCGACGCCTTCGTCCGCGACGAGGTCGAGCCGCTGGACCTGCTGTGGGGCGATCGCACCTTCCACCCCGTCGACGGCGTCCTGCGCTCGATCGTGGACCCCCTCAAGCAGCGGGTGCGCGAGCAGAAGCTGTGGGCGTGCCACCTCGGGCCCGAGCTCGGGGGCGAGGGCTACGGCCAGGTGAAGCTCTCGCTCATGAACGAGATCCTGGGCCGGTCGCGCTGGGCCCCCATCATCTTCGGCTGCCAGGCCCCGGACACCGGCAACGCCGAGATCATCGCCCACTACGGGACGCAGGAGCAGAAGGAGCGCTACCTGCGTCCCCTCCTCGAGGGGGAGATCTTCTCGTCGTACTCGATGACCGAGCCCCAGGGGGGATCGGATCCCACGCAGTTCACCACCCGGGCCCGGCGCGACGGGGACGAATGGGTCCTCGAGGGGTGGAAGTTCTTCTCCTCCAACGCCCGCACCTCCTCGTTCCTCATCGTCATGGCGGTGACCGACCCCGACGCCGGCGCCTACCAGGGGATGTCGATGTTCCTGGTGCCCACCGACACCCCCGGGGTCGACATCGTCCGCAACGTCGGGCTCATGGGCGAGCCCGCCGACGGCGACGAGGGCATGCATGCCCTCATCCACTACGACCAGGTGCGGCTCCCCCCCGAGAGCCTCCTCGGGGGGGAGGGCCAGGCCTTCGCCATCGCCCAGACCCGGCTCGGTGGTGGGCGCATCCACCACGCCATGCGCACCGTGGGCGTGTGCCAGAAGGCCCTCGACATGATGTGCGAGCGGGCCCTGTCGCGCCACACCCAGGGGAGCCTGCTGGCCCAGAAGCAGAGCGTGCAGAACTACATCGCCGATTCCTACGCCCAGCTCACGCAGTTCCGCCTGTTCGTGCTGTACGTGGCGTGGGAGATCGACCGCTACCAGGACTACCAGCGGGTGCGCCACGACATCGCCGCCGTCAAGGTGCTCACCGCCCAGGTGCTGCACGACATCGTGCAGCGCTCCATCCAGGTCCACGGTGCCCTGGGGGTGTCCAACGAGCTCCCCCTGGGCGGCTACTGGGCCATGGCCCCCATCATGGGGCTGGTGGACGGGCCGAGCGAGGTCCACCGGGTGACCGTGGCCCGCCAGGTCCTGAAGGGCTACTCCGCCGCCCCGGGCGACTGGCCCACCGAGCACCTGCCCACCAGGCGGGCCGCGGCCCGCCAGCGCTTCGCCGAGTTCCTGGAGCACGAGGTGGCCAACCAGTGAGGGCGGCACGGGGCGCACGCCGGTGACGCCCGACCCGGCCGCCCCGCCCTCGGTCCGCTTCGACCTCGGGGGCAAGGTGGCCCTCGTCACCGGGGGGAGCCGGGGCCTGGGCCGGGCCATGGCCCTGGGCCTGGCCGCCGCCGGCGCCGACGTGGTGGTGGCCAGCCGCAAGGCCGAGGCCTGTCGCGCCGTGGCGGGGGAGATCGAGGCCCTGGGCCGGCGGGCCCTGGCCCATCCCTGCAACGTCAGCCACTGGGACGAGCTCGAGCCCCTCGTGGACGCCGCCTACGGCGCCTTCGGGCACCTCGACGTCCTCGTCAACAACGCCGGCATGTCCCTGCTGTACGAGGACGTGGTGTCGGTGACCGAGGCCATGTGGGACAAGGTGGTGGGCCTCAACCTGAAGGGCGTCTTCCGCCTCACGGCCCTGGTGGGCACGCGCATGGTGCGCGATGGGGGCGGCTCGATCGTCAACGTGAGCAGCGTGGGGTCCATCCGCCCCTCGGCCGACAACCTGCCCTACGCCGCCGCCAAGGCCGGGGTCAACACCCTCACGGCCGGCTTCGCCCAGGTCTTCGGGCCCACGGTGCGGGTCAACTGCATCATGGCCGGGCCCTTCCTCACCGACGTGACCAGGGCGTGGGACATGGAGGCCTTCGCCCGGGGCGCCCAGCGCTTCGCCCTGCAGCGGGGCGGCGAGCCCGACGAGGTGGTGGGGACGGCCCTCTACTACGCCAGCGACGCCTCGAGCTTCACCACCGGCACGTGCCTGCGGGTCGACGGCGGGATCCCCTGACTCAGTCCCCGCCGCCGTCGGCGAGCGCCGCCAGGAGGCGGTCGAGCAGCGGGACCTGACCGCCGAGGAGCTTGCGCCGGGCGTCGTCGACGCCGAACCAGGCGGCCCGGTCCACCTCGGGGAACCGCACCACGGTGTCGGACCGCGGCGGCCACCGCATCTCGATCACGGTGCTGTGCACCGTGGTGACGTCGAGGTCGCCCCGCACGGCCCAGGCCAGCACCCGCTTGCCCCCCGCCTGGCGGATCTCGCCCAGGGGGCGGCGCGCCCCGGCCGGGGCGGGCCGGCCCAGCTCCTCGGCGAACTCCGTCTCGGCCCGCGCCGAGGGGTCCTCGTCCCCCTCCACCTCCCCTTTGGGGATGGACCAGGCCCCGTCGTCCCGGCGCGCCCACAGCGGACCGCCGGGATGCACGAGCAGGACCTCGAGACCGGCGCCGGGCCGCTCCCGGTGCACCAGCAGACCCGCGCTCAGCTTGGCCACAGGTGCGACCCGTCGCCGGCGCCGTCGTCCCGGGGACGGTGGGCGTGGTGGGCTCGGTGTGGCACGTCGGCAGTGTTGCCCAGGGCCGTGACGCGTGCGCGTCAGCCGTGACACATGGTGCCGCGGTGCACAATGTTGCCAACGGTGCCCGCACGGCGGGGGGGATTGGACCGGCCCGGGGGAAGTCACTACGGTCGCCCGCAGGCGCCCTGCCGGACGGCGGAGCGAACGGAGGGGCCGGCGAAGCGACCGACGGTGTCGTCGCCACGCGCCGGGCCCACCGCCTGCATCGACACGGATCATGACCGGCCCATCATCCGTTCCCCCGAGCCCCGCCCCGTCACACCGGTGAACCGCGCCGCCCGTCGCCGCGCCTCGCGTCCCGCCGGCCGCACCCTGGCCCGGGTCGGGCTCGTGGTGTCGGTGCCCGGGGCGACCGTCCTGGCGGCCACGTCGGGACAGGGCGCGGCGCTGGCGTCGGGTGCGACCGCACCGCACCACCACGGCGACCTCGTGGCCGCCGCCCACCGCAGCCCCTCCCCGCTGGTCGCCATGCGCCGCATCATCGAGCGCGAGATGGCGGCCGAGGCCACCACCACGACCACCACCACCCCGGCGGCCCCGGCCCCGCCCGCGCCCACCACCACCATCGCCGCACCGCCCGTGGCGGCGGTCGCGGCCCCGGCCCCGCACGCCGTGGTGGCACCGGCCCCCCCGCCCACCACGGCCCCGCCCCGCCCCGCCCCCCGCCCTGCACCACCCCGCCCCGCCCCGCCCCGTCCCGCACCACCCCGCCCCGCCCCGGCCCCGGCGGCGACGCCGGCGCCGACGCCGACGGCGGGCATCGTCCCCCCGGCCAACCCGGCGGCCAGCATCCCGCCCTCGCCCCAGTTCGAGACCATCTGCCTCACCCAGGGGGCGCTGTCGGCGGGGTGCCTGGCCCAGACCCTGCAGGCCACCGACACGGCCCGGGCCCGTGAAGGGCTCGGCCCCCTGGCGCTGCCGGGGGACTACTCGGCCCTGACGGCGGCCGAGCAGCTCTTCGTCCTGGCCGACACCGAGCGGGTGGACCGCGGCCTCCCGCCCGCCGTGGGCCTCGTGAACGAGTTCGACCAGGACGCCGCCGCCGCCGCCGCGGCCGACACCGACCCGGTCGCCAGCGTGGTCCCGCCCGGTGTGGGGCTGGTGCGGTGGGCCTCGAACTGGGGCGAGAACGCCGGGGCGCTCGGCTCCAACTACAGCTGGATGTACGACGACGGGCCGGGGTCGGGCAACGAGGCGTGCGGCCCGGGCGGGGGCGGGGGGTGCTGGGGGCACCGCGACAACATCCTCGGCTTCAACGCCGCCCAGCTGGCCGCCGCCCACGGCACCCTGGTGATGGGGGCGGCCGAGGCCGACCCGCCGGCGGCCAAACCGTGGATGAGCGACACCGAGCTCTTCGCCGTCATCACCGGGCACCCCGCCGCCTACATCTACACCTGGGCCCAGGCCGTGGCGTCGGGCGCCCACTGAGCCGCGTCGAGGGACCGGCCCCGCCGCTCACCCCCCGGCCGGGCCGAGGGCGAAGTGCCCGGTGTAGAAGGCGAAGCGCTCCCGCACGGCCCCGGGGTCGATGCCGAAGGTCTCGGTGTCGTACTCGTGGGCACCGTGGGCGCCCCGGGCGTGCTCGGCCGCCCAGGCCGTCATGCGCCGGCGGGCCTCGGGGCCGAGCTCGAGCCCGAGCTCCCCGTAGGCGCGGCCCACGGTGCCCACGGGATCGGCGTTGAAGGCCACGAAGTCCACGTCGGCGAAGCGCTCCTCGCCCGCGCCGGCCCGGAACGCCATGGCCCGCCGCAGTGCCTCGGCCCACAGGTCGGCCTGCTGGGCGGCCAGGCCGGCGCTGTCGTCGCGCTCGCTCACCCAGCTCCGGGTGTAGGCCACCAGGCTGCACACCGAGCCCATGACCTCGGCCGGGTCGCGATGGGTCCACAGGAAGCGGGCCCCGGGGTAGGCGGCCACGAGGTCGTCGAGGGCCAGCATGTGCACGGGCGTCTTGAGGTGCCACAGCCGCGGCGGGCAGTGCCACTGCAGCAGGCGCAGGACCTGGCGATGGGTCCGGTAGGCGGGGGCCATGTCGCACCCGAGGACCCAGTCGGTGTAGGAGGGCACGTGGGCCATGCCGTCGAAGTGGGCGGTGCGGAACGCCATGCCGAGCAGGTCCTGGCACTCGGTGGGGTCGGTGGCGGTCTGGAAGTACATCGAGGCCATGCGGGGGAAGGTCTCGTACATGGCGTCGAGGCCACGGGCAGCGGCCTCGATGCGGGGGTCGTCGTCCTCGGTCGCCTTCTCCGGGGGCGGCACCGGGTCGCTCGACTCCCACAGCCGCAGCGAGCGGATGGCGGGGTCGGTGGCCACCAGCTGGCTCAGGGCGGTGGTCCCCGTGCGGGGGAGCCCCAGGATGACGAGCGGCCCCTCCACCTCCTCGTCGTCGATGTCGGGGTGCCGGCGGCACGTGTCCTGCACCCGCAGGCGGTTGACGAGGAGGCCGTGGAGGCGCAGGCCCAGGATGTGGCGGCCCAGGTCGGTGAGCTCCCCTTCCTCGGCCAGGGCCTCGGTCAGGCGGACCAGGCCCCGGCGGTAGGAGGGGTCACCGAAGTCCGACAGGCCCGTCTCGGCCACGGCCGCTTCCTCGAGCTCGTCGGGGTCGAGCCTCACACGAAGTCCGAGCCGCCGTCGACGTTGACGTTGGCGCCCGTGACGTAGGCGTTGCGGCGCGAGGCCAGGAAGGTCACGACGTCGGCCACCTCGCCCGGGAGCCCGGCCCGCCCGAGGTCGGCCGGCTGGTGGAAGACCTCGTCGATCCAGCGCATGACGTCGTAGGGGTCGGCGGCGTCGAGGCCCCGTTCGGCGAAGACGCCCCGCAGCGCCTCGGTGAAGCTGGCCGTCACGATGGTCCCCGGGCTCACGGTGTTCACCAGGATGCCGTCGGGGGCGAGGGAGCGCGCCAGGTTCTTGGAGACGCTGCTCAGCGCCGCCTTCGACGCCGTGTAGGCCGGGAGGATGGGGCTCTGCCGTTGGGTGGAGTGGGCCGAGACGTTCACGATGCGCGCCCACGGCGCCGCCCGCAGCAGCTCCAGGGCGGCGCGCACGCAGCGCACGGCGGCCATGGTGCCGAGCTCGAAGGCGGTGAGCCAGTCCTCGTCGCGCAGCTGCTCGAAGCGACCCGCCGCCGGTCCCACGGTGTTCACCAGGACGTTGAGCGTGCCCCACTGCCGGGTCACGGCGGCGAAGGCCGCCGTGACCTCGGCCGCGTTGGCCACGTCGGCGCGCAGGGTGAGCACCTCGGGACTGCCCAGCTCGGCCAGGGCGGCGGCCGTGGCGTCGAGGCCGTCCTGGCCCCGGGCCACGATGCCGACCCGGGCCCCCTCGGTGGCGAGGCTCTCGGCCACGGCCCGCCCCATGCCCTTGGTGGCGCCGGTGACCACGGCGGTGGCGTCGTTCAGTCCCAGGTCCATCGTCCCTCCCGTGGTGGTGTCGTCCCCCGGGCCCGTGGCGTGGTGGCCGCCCTCAGCGGGGGAACCTCCGGCCCACGCCCGCCCGGCGCCGCGCCAGGACGGCGCTGCGCTCCTCGGGGGACACGATGGCCGTGCCCGGTGGCAGGACGTCGACGACGTCGGCCACCGGCACCACACGGGTGGCGGGCACGGGGGCACCGGCGGCCCGCAGCCAGCGGAAGATGGCCGGCCCCCGGTGGTTGCCGGCGGTGTCGAGCCAGTTGGCCACCCCGGGGTCCCGCCCGGCGACGACGGCGCGGAAGACGCCGTCGGCGTCGAGCACGGCCTGGTGCCCGTTCAGGCTGGACTGCCGCCGGGCGTAGTCGATGGTCTCCCACCAGTAGTTGCCGAGCGACACGCTCCAGTACACGGCCTCGGGCGGGGTCACCTCGACCACCAGGGCCTCGTCGTCGCCCAGGTCCCACGAACCCCACACGCTCACGTTCTCGGCCGCGGCCCCCATGGCGGTGAGGGCGGCGGGCGGGCGGAAGACGTTCAGCCCCTGGGCCCGCCCCGCCTCCTCGATGTCGAGCCAGAAGCGGATGCTGGCCTCGAGGAAGGCGCCGACCGCCCCCAGCTGGCGTCCCACCCCGGCCGCCGACAGGGGCTCGGGTGCCACCGGCTCCGGGCGCCTCCCCACGCACTCGATCTCGAGGGCGGCGGGCACCTCGGTGCCCCAGTCGTAGAAGAACTGGCGGACCACGAGCGAGGTGGCCCGGTCGGCGAGCGGCATCCAGTTCCCCGCCACCGCCTCCCCGCCCAGGGTGAGCTCGAACGTCCCGTCGGGGCCGATGTCGAGCTCGTCGGCCACCACGTTGGCGGTGGTCTCGATGCCGGCCATGACCTGGAAGCCGAGGTAGCGGGCCGAGCCACGCCGCCCCCGGATGCGGTAGCAGGTGTCGCCCCGCACCGGCGTGCCGCTGTAGGCGGCGTCGGGGCAGTCCATGCCCCACGTGAGCACGGCGTCGACGTTGGCGGGTGAGATCACCGGGTCGTAGGGGTCGCCGGCGCGCAGGGCCTCGTCCACGGCCAGGCCCAGGAGGACGAGGAGATGGCGGTAGCCGGCGGCGCGATCGACCTCGGTGTCGGCGGCGGGGGCGCTGCGGACGAGCTCGGCGGCGCGGCGCAGGCCGGCCACCAGGTCGTCGAAGGCGGCGCCCGACATGAGGGCGTCGGCCCCGGTGGTCCCTTTGCGGTAGGCGGCCCCCACGGCGGCCGGGAACCAGGCCATGGCGGCGTCCTCGCCCAACCCTCCCGCACCGGCCATCGTCCCCCCTGGCGTCCGGGGGCGGACTGTAGCCGGGGGTCAGTGCGCCCGCGAGGGGGTGTGCTCGGCCAGCTCGTGGCCCAGTGCCGACGACAGGTGCACCTCGGACTCCCGCACGGCCAGGGCCGTCCCCCACAGGCCGCACAGCACCAGGGCCCCCACCACCACGCACACCAGGGTGAGCATGGCGGCGCCGGTGCCCGCCTGCAGGGCCAGGACGATCACGGTCACGGCGAAGGCCGCCACCGTCACCAGGCCGATCAGGAGGGGCCGCCAGGGACGGTGACGCAGTCCGGCGGCGGTGTCGTGACGCGGCGCAGGGGAACCGCCGGGGGACAGGGGACGGGGGGCGCAGTCCATGTGCTGTCTGTCGGCCACGGCGGCGGCGACCTGAAACCGGCGCGCCCAGCGCGGCCGTTTCCCGCGCCCTGCGTGCCGTCACGGCGCCGGCGGCGGTCCTCCCACGACGGTGACGTGCCCGGCGTCGACGTGCACCACGGTGTCCACCGGCAGCGTGGCGGCGGGGTCGTGGCTCACCAGGACCACCGTCCCCCCCGGGCGGGCGCCGGTGACGGCGCGCAGCAGCGGCGCGGCCGAGGGCGCATCGATGTGGGCGGCGGGTTCGTCCAGGAGGAGCACCGACCCGCCCCCCAGCAGGGCGCGGGCCAGGCCCAGTCGCTGGCGTTCCCCCGCGCTCATGGGCCGTCCCCCCGCCCCGAGGACGGTCAGGAGCCCGTCGGGGAGCCCCGCCAGCCACGGGCCCAGGCCCACCGTCTTCAGGGCGCGGCGGCAGTCGGCCTCACCGGCGTCGGGGCGGGCCAGCCTGAGGTTGGCCGTCACCGAGTCGGCGAAGACGTGGGTGGTCTCGCCCACCCAGCCCACGTGGCCGGCGATCGAGGCCCGGGTCATGGTGCGCACGTCGACGCCGCCGAGGCGGGCCGTCCCGTCCCGGCACTCCACGAAGTGGAGCAGGGTGTGGAGGACGGTGCTCTTCCCGGCCCCGCTCGGCCCGGTCACGGCGACCCGCCGGCCCGGCGCCACGACCAGGTCGGCGGCGTCGAGGATGGTGTGCTCCCCGGCCGTCACGGTGGCCCGGGCCAGTTCCACCCCGCACGGTGGCAGCGCACGGCCGGCGCCGTCCCGGACCGGTTCCCGCACCGGGGGTGCCAGGGCGGTGACGGCGGCCAGGCGGCGGGCGGCGCCCCCGCCCCCGTCGGCCAGGGCCGGGGCCAGGGCGCTGCACTGCTCCAGCACGGCCAGGGCCACGAAGGCCACCACGGCCAGGGCCACGCCCGACAGGTGCCCCCCGTCGTGCGCCATGAGGCCGGCGACGACCACGGCCACGAGGGCGGCACCGGCCGTCCACCCCACCAGGGCCCGCCCCGCCCCCGCCACCAGCGCCCCCCGCACGGCGGCCCGGCGGGCCTGCCGGGCCACGGCGTCCAGGCGCTCGTCCACGAGGTCGTGGCGCCCGAAGGCCACCAGCTCGGGGGCCGTCCTGGTCGTCTCGACCACGGTCCGGGCCAGGGCGGCCCGCCCCTCGGCCTCGGCCTCGGCGTGGGACCGCCCCAGGCGGCCCATCCCGAGCGCCACCCCGATCACCGCCGCCGCCCCGGCGCCGAGGACGGCCCCGGCCCCGGGGTCGACGAGCACGGTGACGGCGGTGCCGAGCACGGCGGCCCCGGCCACGTCCACGGTGGCGGTGAGGGTGCGGGCCAACCCGGCCGCCACCTGCTCGGTGTCGCTGACCACGGCGCTCAGGGCCTGGCCCGTGCCCCCCGGCCCCAGGCCCCCGGGCACGAGGGGCTCCAGGGTGTCGAAGAGGCGCAGCCGCAGGCGGCCCAGCACGCCCAGGGCCACGTCGTGGACGCACAGGCGCTGGAGGTAGCGGGTCACCCCCCGCCCCAGGGCGAAGGCCTGGACCAGGCCGATGGCGATGCTCAGGCTCAGGACGGGCGGGCGCAGGGCGGCCCGGGTGATGAGCCAGGCCGAGGTGGCCAGCAGGCCCACGCCGCAGGCGGCCGAGGCGGCCCCGGCGGCGGCGGCGGGGAGGAGGCGGCGGGGGGAGAGGTCCGCCACGGCTCGGGCCGCACCCAGGGTGGAGCCCGGGAGGGGTCCGGGGCGCCCGGGGGCGGTCACGGCCGTGCTCCGCCTGCGTCGACCAGGGCGGGGAGGGGCGGGCCCGGCGCCTGGGCCACGACGCGGCCGTCGGCCATGGTGAGGACCCGGTCGGCGATGGCCGTGACGGCGGGGCGGTGGGTGACGATCAGGGCGCTGGCGCCGTCCAGGGTGCGGCGCAGGAGGTCGACCACGACCTGCTCGGTGGCGGGGTCGAGGTGGGCGGTGGGCTCGTCCAGCAGGTAGAGGGAGGCGGGCCGGAGCACGGTGCGGGCCAGGGCGATGCGCTGGCGCTCCCCGCTC